>JAFBAM010000107.1 GCA_019247755.1 Sphingomonas sp. | reverse complement strand
TTGCACGCCTTGCCACGGCTGGACCGGCCAGGGCGGCGGCCCTGAGGCATTCGCCCTGGTGCCCGCACCGGCCGACCTCGAATGGCTGGCCGGCGCGCCGAAGGACAAGGCCGAGCCCTACATGTACTGGAGCATCGCCGAGGGCGGTCGCCAGTTCGAGTCCGAGATGCCGGCCTTCAAGGACCGGATGGCGAAGAAGGATATTTGGGCGCTCATCGCCTACGTCCGCGCCGGATTGCCTCGCGCAACGCCCTAGAAAGAAGGGCCGCCCCAACGGGACGGCCCTTCCTTGTGTCTGAACTCGACGGTGCGGCTGGTTAGCCGAGCATCTCCTGCTCGAGCTTCTTCGCCATCTCTTCGATGTTCTCCGGCGGCCACCCGGGGATGTCCATGCCGAGGCGCAGGCCCATCGAGGCAAGGACTTCCTTGATCTCGTTGAGGCTCTTGCGGCCGAAGTTCGGCGTGCGGAGCATCTCGGCCTCGGTCTTCTGGACCAGGTCGCCGATGTAGATGATGTTGTCGTTCTTGAGGCAATTCGCGCTGCGCACCGAAAGCTCCAGCTCGTCCACCTTCTTCAGGAGGTAGCGGTTGAGCTGGTTGGTGTCGGTCGGCGTCGAATCCGCCGCCATGGGCACGGCCTGGCCGATCATCGGCGACGGCGCCATGCGCACCTGGCTGTCGTCGAAGTGGACGAACAGCTGCAGCTGGTCCTGGAGGATCCGCGCGGCATAGCCGAGCGCGTCTTCCGGGGTCACCGTGCCGTCGGTCTCGATCGTCAACGTGAGCTTGTCGTAATCGAGCTCCTGCCCGACGCGAGTGTTCTCCACCTTGTACGCGACCTGGCGGACCGGGCTGTACAGCGCGTCGACCGGGATCAGGCCGATCGGCGCGTCGGCCGGGCGGTTGGCGACCGCCGGCTGATAGCCCTTGCCGATGTCGGCGGTGAGCTCAATGTTGAGCGTCGCGCCATCGTCGAGGTGGCAGATGACGAGGTCGGGGTTGGTGATCTCGATGTCGCCCGAGGTCGCGATCATGCCCGCGGTGACTTCCGCCGGGCCGGTCGCCGAAAGGTGAAGCCGCTTCGGCCCCTCGCCTTCCATCTTGAGCGCGATCTGCTTGACGTTCAGCACCATGTCGGTGACGTCCTCGCGGACTCCCGCAAGGCTCGAGAACTCGTGCAGCACACCGTCGATCTTGATCGACGTGACGGCGGCGCCCTGAAGCGAGCTCAGCAGCACGCGACGAAGCGAGTTGCCGAGCGTCATCCCAAAGCCGCGCTCCAGCGGCTCGGCGACGAACACCGCACGGCGGCTGCTGTCGCTGCCCGACTGCTTCTTCTCGAGCGCGTTGGGCTTCTTGAGTTCCTGCCAGTTCTTTGCGTTGACGGCCATTTGTCTTCCTGCCCTTTGGCGAGGCGTCCCTCGCCGATACGAATTAGGTTCGCCGCGGGCTTGCCGCGGCAGCGGCGCGTCTGACGGTTAGACGCGACGCCTCTTGGACGGACGCACCCCGTTGTGCGGGATGGGGGTCACGTCGCGGATGCTGGTGATCGTGAAGCCGACCGCCTGGAGCGCACGAAGCGCGCTCTCACGGCCCGAGCCGGGGCCCTTGACCTCGACCTCGAGTGTGCGGACGCCGTGATCAGCCGCCTTGCGGCCTGCGTCCTCGGCCGCGACCTGCGCGGCGTAGGGGGTCGACTTTCGGCTGCCCTTGAAGCCCATCATCCCCGCGCTCGACCAGGCAATCGCATTGCCCTGCGCGTCGGTGATGGTGATCATGGTGTTGTTGAAGCTGGCGTTCACGTGGGCGACGCCGGCGGTGATGTTCTTGCGTTCCCTCCTGCGGAGGCGCTGTGGGGCCTGGGCCATTCTAGAATTCCTACAATCTAAGCTGCTGAAGGACGGTCGGAGCGGAAGAAGCGCTTACTTCTTCTTGCCCGCGATCGGCTTGGCCTTGCCCTTGCGGGTGCGCGCGTTGGTGTGCGTGCGCTGCCCGCGGACCGGCAGGCCCTTGCGATGGCGAAGCCCGCGGTAGCAGGCGAGGTCCATCAGCCGCTTGATGTTCATTGCGGTCTCACGGCGAAGGTCGCCCTCGACCGTGTGATCCTTGTCGATCGCCTCGCGAATGTGCAGCACCTCCTGGTCGGTCAGGTCCTGGACCCGCTTTTCCGGCGCGATGCCGAGCTGCTCGGTGATCTTCTTGGCCTTGGTGCGGCCGATTCCGTGAATGTAGGTCAGCGCGATTTCGACACGCTTGTTGGTGGGGATGTTGACCCCGGCAATACGAGCCATTCGTTACCCTTCTTCAAGCTCCACAGGGCGCCAGCCGCCCCATCTCGTCGCTAGAAAGTCCCGAAATCCTAAACGAAAAACCGACGCGCGCACGAGTGCGCCGCCGGAAGCCGGTGGATCGGGATAGGTTGCAGATAGGAACGCGACGGAGCCGAGTCAAGCATGCTAGCGTTTGCCCAGCCATGCTTCAGCATCGCCTGCACCAGCTATTCATCGTCAGCGTCATTGTGAAGGGGCTCCACGCCGCTATCGAGCTCATCGGCGGCGTCACGCTGTACCTCTTCAGCACGGACGCCATCGCCGCCTGGCTCTGGGAGAACAGCCACAGCAATGACTGGGTCGAACGCTTCGCCCGCACCTTCTCCAGCCGCGAGCATTCCTTCTACGCTTTCTACCTCGTCAGCCACGGCATCGTGAACGGCCTGATCGTCGGCGGCCTGCTCCTCCGCAAGCTCTGGGCCTATCACGCGACCTTCGTGGTCCTCACCCTGTTCATCGCCTACCAGCTCTACCGCTTCAGCTACACGCAGGACATCGGCCTCATCGTCATCACGATCATCGACCTCATCGTCATGGCCCTCGCCTGGAACGAGTACCGCATGTTCAAGCGCCACCTCACCGCCTGATTTGCAGGCTTGGGCAAGCGCCGATACAGCCTAAGGCAATGCAGCGCCTGACCCTCGCCGGCGGCATCCCCGATAGCCTTAAGGGGAGCATCGTCGCCCTCGGCAATTTCGACGGATTCCATCTCGGCCACCAGGCGGTTGTCGGGCGCGCGATCCAGCGCGGCTTCCACGAGCGACGGCCAGTCATCGTCGCAACCTTCGACCCGCACCCGGTCCGCTTCTTCAAGCCCGATTTGCCCCCCTTCCGCCTGACGACGCTCGACCAGCGCGAGGCTCTGTTCGCCCATGCCGGCGCGGACGCGATGCTGGTGTTCGAGTTCAACGACACGCTCCGCTCGACCGCCGCCGAGGATTTCGTGACGGGGCTGCTCGGCCGCCAGATCGGCGCCGCCGGCGTGGTGACCGGCACCGACTTCACCTTCGGCAAGATGCGCGGCGGCAATGTCGATCTGCTCCGGACCCTCGGCGCAGATCATGGCATCGTCGCCGAGGCGGTGGCGCCGGTGATGCTCGGCGACCTCAAGATTTCGTCCGGCCGCATCCGCGAGGCGCTCCAGGCCGGCGATACCGCGACCGCGACCCAGCTCCTCAGCCGCGACTTCACCATCGAAGGCTTCGTCCAGCAGGGCGACCGGCGCGGCCGCGAGCTTGGCTATCCGACCGCGAACATGGTGCTCGGCGACTACCTCCGCCCGCGCTACGGTATCTACGCCGTCCGCGTGACCCTAGACGACGGAAGCGAGCATCCCGGCGTCGCCAGCCTCGGCGTCCGCCCGACTTTCTCACCCCCGCAGGAG
This sequence comes from Sphingomonas sp., assembly GCA_019247755.1. Lineage (GTDB taxonomy): Bacteria > Pseudomonadota > Alphaproteobacteria > Sphingomonadales > Sphingomonadaceae > Sphingomicrobium. The sequence goes on along the minus strand of JAFBAM010000107.1, from coordinate 12,380 downwards.
CTGCTCGAGACGCATTTGCTCGACTTCGACGGTGACCTTTACGGCCGCAAGATCGAGGTCGGCCTGCACGCCTTCATCCGCGACGAGAAGAAGTTCGACGACCTCGACGCCCTCGTCGCCCATATGAAGGACGACGAAGCGCAGGCGCGTCATCTGCTCGCGCTCAACTAGCCGTTTGCAATTCCCGCTTTGCGCCCGCTAAGGCGCCCGCATCCATGTCAGAAGCCGACACTCCGACGAAACCCGACTACCGCTCGACGGTCTTCCTGCCGCGCACCGACTTCCCCATGAAGGCCGGGCTGCCGCAGAAGGAGCCGGGCATCGCCGCGCGCTGGGAGGCGCAAGGCCTCTATCAGCAGATCCGCCAGAGCCGCGAGGGGCGCGAGAAGTTCATCTTCCACGACGGCCCGCCCTACGCCAACGGCAACATGCACATCGGCCATGCGCTGAACCACACGCTGAAGGACATGGTCGTCCGCACCCAGACCCTGCTCGGCAAGGACGCGCCCTACGTGCCCGGCTGGGACTGCCACGGCCTGCCGATCGAATGGGCCGTCGAGCAGGAATATCGCAAGAAGAAGCTCAGCAAGGACGAGGTCCCGGCCAAGGAATTCCGCGCCGAGTGCCGCGCTTATGCCCAGCATTGGGTCGACACCCAGCGCGGACAGCTGAAGCGGCTCGGCATCAGCGCCGACTGGGACAAGCCCTACCTCACCATGGCCAAGGGCGCCGAGGCGACCATCGTCTCCGAACTGTTCAAGTTCGCCGAAACCGGCCAGCTCTACCGCGGCGCGAAGCCGGTGATGTGGTCACCGGTCGAGAAGACCGCGCTGGCCGAAGCCGAGATCGAATATGAGGACATCGTCTCGACCCAGATAGATGTCGCGTTCGAGATCGTCGAGAGCCCGATCAAGAATTTAATTGGCACGCACGCGGTGGTGTGGACTACGACGCCGTGGACCATCCCGGTCAACCAGGGTTTGGCCGTGAACCCCGACATTAGCTACGTGAAGCTGAACGTAGTTTGGGGTGACTGGCAGCCTATGTTCTTGGTTGCTGAAGACTTGGTCGAACCGTTCCTCAAACGGATCGGCTTTCCCGAACTCCATGGTGATCCGATCGACGGCAAGTCGGTGATTGCCGAGCCGATCTTCCTTAATGACGGAACGATGGTCGACCGGGTCTTCGGACGACATTTGGTTGGTACTGTCGCCCGTCACCCGATGCACAAGCTCGGCGGCTTCTTCGCGAAGCCGCGCCCGTTCCTGCCCGGCGACTTCGTCACCACCGACCAGGGCACCGGCCTCGTCCACATGGCGCCCGACCATGGCGAGGACGATTTCGAGCTGTGCCGCGCCAACGGCATCGACCCGGTGTTCGCGGTCGATGCCGGCGGTTTCTATCGCGCCGACTGGCCGTGGCTCGGCGGCCAAGGCAGCGTTATCAACGCCAAGTTCAACGCGCCCGACGGTCCGATCTGCTCGGACCTGCGCGAGGCCGGCGCCCTCCTCGCCGCGAGCGCCGACTTCACCCACAGCTACCCGCATTCGTGGCGCTCCAAGGCCAAGGTCATCTACCGCTGCACGCCTCAATGGTTCGTGGCGATGGACAAGCCGCTGCCGCACTTGCTGCCGACCACCCGCGCCGAGCAGCGCTGGGAGAATGAGGGCGGCGAGCCCAACGACACGCTCGACGACCACAAGCCGACGCTTCGCGAGCTAGCGATGAACGCGATCGCCAACACCCGCTTCGTGCCCGAGAAGGGCCGCAACCGCCTCGCCACGATGGTCGAGGGCCGTCCCGACTGGGTGCTCAGCCGCCAGCGCGCCTGGGGCGTGCCGATCGCGGTTTTCGTCGAGAGGAAGACCGGCGAGTTGCTCATCGACTGCGAGGTCAACGCCCGCATCGTCACCGCCTTCAGGGAAGAAGGCGTCGATGCCTGGACCGAGGACAAGGCCGCGACCTTCCTCGGGAACCGCAACCCCGACGACTACGAGATGGTCACCGACATTCTCGACGTCTGGTTCGACAGCGGGTGCACCCACGTCTTCACGCTGGAAAGCGGCCATTGGCCTGAAGAGCGCTGGCCCGCCGACCTCTACCTCGAAGGCTCCGACCAGCACCGCGGCTGGTTCCAGTCGTCGCTGCTCGAAAGCTGCGGTACGCGCGGCCGCGCGCCCTACAATGCGGTGTTGACCCACGGCTTCACGATGGACTCCAAGGGCATGAAAATGTCCAAGAGCCTCGGCAACACCGTCGATCCGCTCAAGGTCATGGAGACCTACGGCGCGGACATCATCCGGCTGTGGGCGCTGAGCGTCGACTTCACCGAGGACCATCGCATCGGCGACGAGATCCTCGCCGGCGTCGCCGACCAGTATCGCAAGCTCCGCAACACCTTCCGCTACCTGCTCGGTGCGCTGGACGGCTTCGCTGAGGATGAGCGGCTCGACGACGTCGGCCAGTATCCGGAGCTCGATCGCTACATGCTGCACCTGGCCGCGGTGCTCGACCAGAAGCTGCGCAACGCGGTCGATGACTTCGACTTCAACACCTACGTCCGCTCGCTGACCGACTTCTGCAACGAGGACTTGTCGGCATTCTATTTCGATATCCGCAAGGACAGCCTCTATTGCGACGCGCCCTCGTCGTTGAAGCGGCGGGCCTACCGGACTGTCCTCGACACGCTCTTCCACGCGCTCGTGCGCTGGCTCGCGCCGGTGCTGGTGTTCACGACCGAGGAAGTGTGGGGCACAGGCTATCCTGACGGCGGTTCGGTGCATTTGCTCGAATGGCCGGTGGTGCCGCCGGTCGATGCCGACGAAGCGCGCTGGAACAAGCTTCGCACCCTCCGCGCCGAGGTGACCGAGCGGATCGAGCCGCTGCGCCGCGACAAAATCGTCGGCTCCAGCCTCGAAGCCGAAGTCTGGGTGCCGAGTGACGAGGACCCGGCTCTTCTCGAAGAGCTGTTCATCACCTCGACAGTTCACAATGGCGAATGGAAGGTCGTGAAGACGGACAACCGTAAATGCGCGCGCTGCTGGCGGCTCCGCCCTGACGTCGATGCCGCGACCGAGCTCGATGCTCGCTGCGCGGAGGTCGTCCATGGCTGATCAAACGCTGTCCTACAGCCGCGCCGATATGCATGATGTCGTCATGACCGCTGGAATCTCGAGCGCACAAGCCGGCACGGGTTGCCGCGCTAAAGCCACGATTTTTGCGGCCGACCACGTGACATTAGTGGCTTTAAGTACCGGAACAGGCCGATGAAGGACCGTTCGCTGGGCTTCACCGTCGCGGTTTTCGTATTCGCGCTCGACCAGCTCGCCAAATGGGCGGTGACCGGCCCGTTCGGCGTCAATCATATCGGCGACCAGCTCTACCTGCTGCCCTTCTTCCAGTTCACCTACACCGAGAATAACGGCATCTCGCTGGGCCTCCTGAACGCCACGACCGAGATCGGCCGCTGGATGCTGGTCGGCCTCACCGGTGCGATCGCCATCGGCGTGGCCTGGTGGCTGGGGCGGGAGAAGAGCCGGATCGACCAGATTGCGCTCGGCATGGTGCTGGGCGGCGCGCTCGGCAACATCCTGGACCGCACCCGCCACGGCTATGTGGTCGACTTTGCTGATCTGCATTTTGGCGAATGGCGTCCGTTTTTGATATTTAACGTCGGCGATGCCGCGATTAGCATTGCCGTCGTGATCCTGTTGCTGCGCGCGTTCCTGAGCCGTAAGGATCAGGAAACGGGCGGCGACCCCGAGGAGAGACACGAACATGCGTAAACTTCTGACCGTCATCGTGATGGCCGCGGCTGTGACCACGGGTGGCTGCTCCATCCTTAAGGGCCATCCCAATGCGCCCGACGAGTTCGCGGTCGCGCGCAACGCCCCGCTGATCATTCCGCCGGACTTCAGTCTCGCGCCCCCGGTTGCGGGAACCGCGGGCATGAGCCCGCAGGAAGCCCAGCAGCAGGCGATCGACGTCCTGTTCGGCGGCCCTGCGGTGCGCAGCCCTGGCGAGATCAGCCTGCTCGACGTCGCCGGCCGCGACAGCGCCCAGCTCGGTATCCGCAGCCAGGTTTGGGATCCCGACACCCGCATCGTCGACAAGGGCCCGACGACGCTACAGATCCTGACTTCGGCTAACACGAGCACCAACATCGCCTCGGCCCAGACCGGCCAGTAAGGCGAGTAGAGAGCGACGCATAAGAATGGCAGAAGCAACCCTCCCAGGACGCCTCGTCGAGATCGAATCGATGCTCGACCGGTCGCGCCGCCGCTTCGAAGAAGGCACCAAGCTGGTCGAGGAGGCGCACAAGCTCCTCGCCGACATCCAGCAGGCGATCATCGGCAGCCCGCGCAGCGTGTCACCGGAGGACAGTGAGGAAGCGGCGTCCAAGTTGCTCGCGAGCCTCAAGGCGACCGGCAGCGAAATGCCCGACAGTCTCTGCGGCGGCCGCCTCTCGGTCGACCAGGTCCAGCGCCTGATCCGCATCGACGGCCATCCGATCGGCATTACCGAGATGGAATATCGGGTGCTGGAGCTGCTCGCTTTCGCGCGTAACAATGTCGTCACTCGAGCGATGCTGCTGAAGCATCTATATCGTCGCGCCGATGACCAGCCGCAGCCGAAGATCATCGATGTGTTCATCTCGAAGCTCCGCAAGAAGCTCCGCAATGCGAGCGGCGGCGCCGAGTTTATCGAGACGATTCCGCAGCGTGGCTGGATCCTCCGCGACGTCGACGAAAAGAGCGGCGCTTAAACTTTTGTTAGCTCAGCCGGGCTTAGTCCGGGCCGATGCTGAGTCTCGTCCCGCAATACGACCTTGAGCCGCGCCCGCAGGCCTATGCCGAAGCGGTCTCGCGGCTGGCCAGCGTCCGTCATGCGCTTCGGCTCGTCGACGGCGGCTTTGCCGAAGGCCCGCTCGACGACCTCGACGGGAATATCGCCGCGGCCTGGCCAAATGCGAGCGACGCCAAGCAGCGTCACTTCGATCGTCAGTCCGAGCGGCTGGTGGCGACTGCGGCAGCCGGCATCGAAGCCCTGCTCGGTGAGCGCAACGAGGGCCGCGAGCCGCACCGCGAGGCGAGCCGTACTCTGGTCGACCAGATCCGCAGCGAGCTCCGCGAGATCGCCGGGATTGTCCTGGCCTAGGCCGGCCCCACCACCTTCGGGGTCGCCGGGTCGGCGCCCCACTCACTCCAGCTTCCGTCGTAAAGTTTGGTCTCGTCGTTGCCGAGCAGGTGCGCGGCAAAGATCAGGCTGTTGGCGGTGACGCCCGATCCGCAGCTGGCGACGAACGGCTGTGATGGATCGATCCCCGCTTCGTCAAACATGCTCCTGATCTCGTGGAGAGGCTTGAACCGTCCGTCGTCCCGGTAGAGCGAACCGAACGGCACGTTCCTCGCGCCCGGGGCGTGACCCGGGGCTACTCCCTGCCGCGGGTCCGGCTCGCTACCCTCGAACCGGCCTTTTCCCCGGGCGTCCGCCCACGGCAGGCCGGTGCCGGCGAGCAATTGCTCTTTGGTCACCACCTCGTTGCGTTCGATCGCATCGAAGCGGACACTGCGCAGTGATGGCTCGCCACTCTCCGTCGGTCGGCCCTCAGCCAGCCATCGCTGGAAACCTCCGTCGAGGATCGCCACTTGGTCCGCACCGAAGTGGCGAAACATGAACCATCCTCGTGCGGCAGTGCGCGTGGGTGAATTGTCGTAGACGACGATGCGATCCTCGGTGCCGACGCCGAGCTTTGTCATTGCTTCGCCGAAGGCCGCGACGCTCGGCAGAGAGTGCGGGGCCGGGTTCGTCTTGTCGGCGACTTCGTCGATGTCGAGGAATCGCGCGCCGGGAATGTGGGAGGCGAGATATTCGTCGCGGCCGCTGCGGCTCATCGAAGGCATGAACCAGCTGCAGTCCACGACAACGAGATCTTCCTCACCGAGGTGCTGAGCGAGCCAGTCGGTCGATACGAGTGAGTCCATGGCGCTCAGGATAGGCGCGCCCTGCGACTGCTGCTAGGGGCCGCCCATGGAGACGACGCACCTCGGGAAGCCGGCGGCGCTGCCCGCTTCGCCGGACGAAGCGACTCTCGACTATGTGCCGAACCCGCGCGGCGACGCGCTCTATCTCGTTCGCTTCACGGCAGCCGAGTTCACCTCGCTCTGCCCGGTGACCGGCCAGCCTGACTTCGCGCACCTGGTGATCGACTACGCGCCGGCGCAGACGATCGTCGAGAGCAAGAGCCTAAAACTGTTCCTTGGCTCGTTCCGCAACCATTGCGGCTTTCATGAGGACGTGACGGTCGGCATTGGCCAGCGGCTCACGAAAGAGATGCAACCCAAATGGCTGCGCATCGGCGGGTACTGGTATCCGCGCGGTGGCATGCCGATCGATGTCTTCTGGCAAACGAGTGCGCCGCCCGAAGGCCTGTGGCTTCCCGACCAGGGCGTGCAGCCATATCGCGGCAGGGGATAGGCGATGGCCGGGGGGCCGAAAGTTGCAATATTGGGAGCGGGCTCAGTCGGCTGCTTCATCGGCGGCGCCTGGGCCGCGGCCGGCGTGCCGGTCACATTCATCGGCAGGCCGAAACTTTCGAGAGACGTGGATGAGCACGGCTTGACGCTGACTGATTACAGCGGATGGCAGGCGCACCTTCCTCCCGGCGAAGTCGATTACCGCTGTGGGCCCGAAGGGCTGGAGGATGCCCAGCTGATCGCGCTCTGCGTGAAGAGTGGAGACACGGCCGACGCGGCCGCTCAAATTGCCGAGCACGGCACGCCCGGGGCGACAGTGATCAGCTTCCAGAACGGCGTCAGCAACGTCGACGCTCTCGAGCAGGGGCTCGGCGGACGCTTCGAGGTGGGACGCGGAATGGTCCCCTACAATGTCGCCTATCTGGGCGAGGGGCGGTTTCACAAAGGGGTCGCGGGCGAACTCTATTCGGAGCGGCGCGCCACCGCGCGGCGGCTGGCGGAGGCAGTCGGCGACGGCCCGGCCGAACTAAGGCTCCGCGACGACATGCTTGCCGTCGCCTGGGGCAAGCTGCTGATCAATCTCAACAATGCCGTGAACGCGCTATCCGGCCGTACGCTGCTCGATGAATTGCGGAGCCGCGATTACCGCCGCGTCGTTGCCGCTTCGATGGTCGAGGGCCTCGACCTGCTCAAACGGGCCGACATCGAGCCGGCAACGGTCGGACCCATTTCGCCTACAGCGCTGCCGAGGATCATCAACTCGCCTGACTGGCTCTTCAACAATGTCTTCCTTAAGAAGTGGAAGATCGACGCCAAGGCGCGCTCTTCCATGGCTGACGACCTGGCGGCCGGACGCAAGACCGAAATCGATTATTTGAACGGCGAGCTCGTGCGGCTGGCCGAACGCCTTCAGCGCACCGCTCCAATCAACAGCGCGATTGTCGAGCTGGTTCACAAGGCGGAGGCCGGGGCTGAGCCCCTCGCGCCTGCCGCCCTTCGGAAGGCCGTTTTGAACAACTAGCGGTAGGTCGCCTCTTGGACGATCGCATCGTCGCCCGGGACGGGCGCTACCGACGCACGGCCCTTGGCCCAGAAATACAGGGCTGCGATCGCCACTGCGAACACGACGATGCTGACGGCCATCACCGATGAATATTCCGGCACCAGCGCCAACACGTTCGCACTGTCGGCCGATCCTGCCTTTTCTGCGCCGGCGACGGCGAAGGCGTAAACAACGCCCATCAGGCTTTCGCCAACGATGAGGCCAGTGGCCATCAGAACGCCCATGCGCTCCGCGAATGCCGGGTTACGAGAGCTGAACGCCCAGCGATTGTAGAACCAGCCAAGCACCGCCCCGAGCGGAATCAATAAGTCCGCCTCAAGCGGCAGGTAGATGCCCATGCCGATCGCCAGCGGTGGCAGGTGCATCCGCTTGTTCGAGCTGCGCTTCAGCACTTCGTCGACGACAACCGCAACGACGCCGATGATCGCGCCCTCGCGAATCAGGCTCCAGTCGAGGCTGCCGCCCAGCACGCCCTGCGCGATGGTCGAAATGATTGCCGCCTGGGGTGCCGCGAGCGCGGTCGCCTTGGCCCCCGGTGCACCTTCAAAAGTGAAAGCGGTGTTGAGGAGGTCGAGAATCGGCGGGATAACCAGGGCGCCAAACACGACGCCCAGGACTAGAGCAACCTGTTGTCGCCATGGGGTCGCCTCGACCAATTGGCCGGTCTTCAGGTCCTGCAAATTGTTGTTGGAGATGGTCGCGACGCCGAAGATGATCGCTGTTACGAATAGCGCGAACGCGACCAGCGCCTTCGTCTCGTCACCGCCGACCTTGCCGTAAATTGCGACCAGGATCAGCGAAATGCCTAGGACCGAAAGGATGCCGACGCCCGAAATCGGGCTGTTCGACGCGCCGATCAAGCCGGCCATGTAACCGCACACCGCGGCGATCACGACACCCGCGATCAGCGTATAAATGATGCTTAGGACGATCGTAACGCCGGGCTCGGCGGCAATTGGCGCCACATTGCCGAAAGCATAGAGCAGCAAGCCGATCGGGATCATCGAAAGGAGTATCGTCGCCGTGACGATGCCGATCGGGATGTCGCGTTCCGTCAGGGGCAAATCAGCGCCTCGGCCGGCCTTGCGCTCGCGGTTGGCGAGGAGCGCAGCACGAATGCCGCCGATGATCGGCCCGATGATTTTTAGGAGCGTCCAGATGGCGGCCACACCAATGGTGCCGGCACCCACCATTCGCGCCTTTTGCTTGAATGCGCCGGTGATCAGCTTTTCGAGATCACCGCCGAACTGCGCTGCGAACGCCGCGTCTTGGGTCCAATGGGGGACGATGAAGACCCACGTGATCAGCATGCCGACAACCATCGCGGCGCCGACAGCCACACCGACCAGGTGACCGACGCCAATCAGTGCCATCGAGAGGCTGGCCGATATTTGCGACCCACCCGTCCCCACGCGAAATATCTGCTTGGCCGTGTCGGTGAGCAGCCGCGTCTTGGCGACGATGAAAAACAAGGCAGATACCATCGTGGAGCCACCGATGAGGATCAGCCCGCGACGATTCTCTTCCGCGCCGCCTACGCCTGAGCCGACCTTCAACACCTCTGCAGCTGCCACGCCTTCGGGATACGGAAGGTCCGTTCCCGTCACTAGAGCGCGCCGGAGCGGCACGGAGTACATGACGCCCAGAATGCCGCCGATCCCGATGACGGCCACCGACAGCCAGTATGGAAAGCCGGTCCACCACCCGACCATGATCAGGCCGGGAAGCACGAAGATGATCGCGGACAAAGTCCCCGCCGCCGAGGCGATGGTCTGGACGATATTGTTTTCCTGGATGGTCGAATCGCGGAACGCCTTCAGCACGGCCATGGAGATGACCGCCGCCGGGATCGAGGTCGCGAAGGTGATTCCGATTTTGAGGCCGAGATAGACATTGGCGGCGGTGAAAATGACGGTGATGAGCGCGCCGAGGATGATTCCCCGGATCGTCAGCTCCTTGATCTCCTCGCTCGCTCGCAAGCTGCCCGAAGCTCCGTCCCGAGTTGCCATTCTATTCTCCACTTAGCTTGCAGGCGCCCGGCGGCGCAGGCGTCGAGTGGCGGCGGATCGCCTGCCAGCGGCCGTCGTCCTTTACCCATACGTCGGTCAAAACGACGCAATCCTCGATGATCCGGCCCAGATATTTGAGCCGCCAGCGAGCGTGCACAGTGCCGATCAGCACGTCTTTCGCGACCGTCGCATCCTCGACCTCGACATCGATCGCGTCGACCTCACGCCGCTGGATGGCATCGAGCCATTCGTCGCGAGTCATCATGAAGGGACCGGTCGAGCGCGTCCCGATAAGAACGAAATCCTTGTGAACAAGCGAGTGCAGCCGCTCCATGTCCTTGCTGCACAGGGCATCGCGCCATTCGCGCTCAAGCCCCTCAATCAACTGACAATCCGTATCCGCCACTAACGTCTAACTCCCCGCCTCTTCTTAGGGCCGCACGCGGATAAAGCGAATCTCGCTCTCGTAACGATTCAGGACAAGCCCGCGCTCCGTCAAGGCCAGCTTTTCGGCCTCGAACGCCGCGGTCCCGAGGTCGTTGGCATGGAAGCGCAGGAGCAGCTTGTGTCCACGGTCTTGGCTGAGCGGGATATGGCCCGCAACGGTATCGTACACGGGAATCAGTGGGTCGATCTCGGAGAGCTTGTGGCTACCAGCTTCGACGAAGCCTTGATCATCGGTGGTTACGCGTCCCGTTTGGCCAGCCGTGTCTGTGGCGATGGCGTCCAGTCGGTATCCCTGGCCGAAACCGGGCGGCTCAAGTGTCATCGATATCTGGCCGAGCGGCGCCGGATCGTCTCGAACAAGTTCTAGCGACGGCTGCCTGGGCGCCGGCTTGGTTGTCAGGAGGACCGACTTGCCGTCGAAGGTCCAGTCGCCCTCGGCATGCTCCGAAACCGCGCCATAATCGAGCTGGTAGCGGAAATGGCCATTCGTCTGGAGTTCGAGCGCGGCGCCGACCTCCATCTGCTGCGATTGGTAGAGGCCCGCGACCGACACCGCCGGCGCAAGCAGCAGAGCAAGAACAGCAGCCATCGGCTCACCTCCGGCCCGGTCCTTCGCGCAGCCGCATTGCCTGCGCAAGGGCCCGGGCGGAAAGGGTGAGGTGCGGCTAGCTACTTACCGGAGATGTCGATCGCGACGAATGCCTCGGTCGAATTGCCGCGCTTGACGAGCAGCAGAACACTCGACCGGCCCGCACGTCGGGCAGTGTCGACCGCCGCGATAACCTGCGCGGGGTTGCTTACCGGTTGGTTGTTCACCGACATGATCAGGTCGCCACGCTGGAGGCCCTGCTCGGCAGCGTTGGCGTTCGGATCGACCGCGGTGATGATGACGCCGCGCACGGTGGAGGGCAGATTGGCCGCTCGGGCGAGGTCGGGAGTCAGCGTGGTCAGCGACAGGCCGAGCGTCCGCTGAGGCGTCGTCGGCGAAGTGCTACTGTCGCCCTGATCGCCAGCGCCGCCGCCCGAGATCTTCGCGAGCGCTTCCTCGGTTGGTCGCTCGCCGACCTGCACTGTCACCGTCGCGCGCTTGCCGCCGCGAATGATTTCCAGCGGGACGCGCGAGCCGACCGGCGTGTTGGCAATGAGGTAGGATACCGTCTGATCCGGAGTGACCTGTTGGCCGTTGACCTTCACGATGACGTCGCCCTGGACTAGGCCGCCGCGAGCGCCGGGGCCGTTCGGGACAACGGTCCGGACGATCTCGCCGCTGTCCTTCGGCAGGCCAAGAGTCGGCGCCAGATCTTCGTCGAGCGCCTGCAAGCCGACGCCGAGATAGCCGCGCTGCGGGCGCTGGCCCTTCATCAGCGAATCGATCACCGGCTTGGCGAGTTCCGCAGGGATTGCGAGGCCGATGCCCACGGATGCGCCCGTCGGCGAGATCAGCGCCGAGTTAATGCCGATGACATTGCCTTCGAGGTCGAACATCGGGCCGCCGCTGTTGCCCATGTTGATGGCGGCGTCGGTCTGAATGTAGCGATCGTACGCGCCAGTATTCGTGATGGAGCGATGCAAGGCCGAAATGATGCCGGCGGTAACGGTGCTGCCGACGCCGTAAGGGTCGCCGATCGCGATCACCCAGTCTCCGACCCGAGCCTTGGTGCTGTCACCCCAGCGGACAAACGGCAGGCCGCGCGCCTCGATCTTAAGCAACGCAAGGTCCGACGTGTCGTCACGCCCGACGATGCGAGCCGGATATTCTTTCCGGTCAGTCGTCGTGACGGTCACGGTATCGACGGTACCCGACCCCGTTAGTCCCGCGATCAGGTGGTTGTTGGTGACGATGTAGCCATCGGGCGAAATGATGAAGCCTGAGCCGAGCGAACCCGCCTCCCGCGTGCGGCCCTGGCCGCCGCTGCTTCCGCTCCCGCCATTATCGTTGCTGCCTTGGCCGCCGCCCTGGCTCGGGTCAAATTGCCGGAAGAATTGCTCGAGCGGGTCCTGTTGCTGGCGGACCGGGACGCGCTGCTTGGTCGAGATGTTGACGACCGCCGGCTGAAGCTTGGCGACGAGGTCGGCGAACGACATCGGTGCGCCGGGGCGCGGCGCGAGCGAGGACGTGCCGGGCGCGTTCTGCGGAACCTGGGCACCGGCCTGTCCAGTGGCGAGGGAAAACGCCGTTCCACCGAGCAGCAGGGCCATCGTGACCCCATAGGCGTAGCGCACTTTTCCGGACTCCTTCGACCTCATCGATACTCCATCAATTGGGGTGGGACGCAAGGGGCGGTAATCGCCCTGTGGGATGAACGACATTTGAACGTCACAAGTTCACTTCGAGCGTCCAGTAAATTCCTTCAAATAGTCATTTTGCGGCGACAAAATGATGCT
>JAFBAM010000071.1 GCA_019247755.1 Sphingomonas sp. | reverse complement strand
GGAGGATTCTTGCCTGGCCCGCGATTTGCGCGAGCATGGGTGCGCTGACGTGACCTTCAGTGCGGGCCCTTCCAATCAGCTCACGGAACTGGTCGATGCGATCGCGCTGGTTCCCCAGCCACTCCTCGACGCCCTCGTCGACATTCTTGCCGCGGCAGCGCGACAGGAATTCAATACGGAGCTGCTCGAAGTCGCGCGCGAGCCCGGCCGTGAGAAGACGCTCCCACTGGTCGGCGGGAACGAATCGGGCAACCTGCTGCTGCGCCCAGTCGAGTTCCAACGCCTCACCCAGGCGAGTGTACGCGCGCGTCGTCTCGAGCTCGTCGAGCTTGTTGCGGGAGGCGAGCGCGGCAACGCCGAAGATGCCGTCGAGCTCGTACAGGCGTACCAGTAGCCGCACGATGTCGTCGCTGGCACCGAGCGCGATTAGGCGGTCGCGTCGTGCCGCAGCCTCATTCTTGACCTCGGAGCGAATAAGCTTGGTCGCCGCAGCGGAAATCTTGCGCACGCCCGGCTCCAGGAGGGCGCAAAGCTTCTCGACGCGAATCTCGCCGCTGGCGGCGCGCAGGATGTCGGCGATGTGGGAGCGGACGCTCGCCGCTGCGATCGAGAACAGCTCAATACGGACCGTTTCGGGAAGCTCGTCATGCTCGATCTCGCCCCACAATTTGTCGAGGTCGAGCAGCCGCTCCGCCACCAGGAAAGCAGACACGACCTGCTGGAGCGAGGCGCCCTCCTCTTCGGTAAGGTCATAAGCGACGCCAGGACCCAGCCGGTTGACGAGCCGGTTTGCGACCTTGGTTGCGACAATCTCATTACGGAGACGGTGGGCCCGGATCGCATTTACCTGGATCTTGCGCATCGCCTTCGGGAAGGCATCGAACAACTGCGGACCGACCAGGGCATCCTCGGCCAGCTTCAGCTCCTCAGCCGCGTCCTGCAGCACCAACTTGGAGATGGAGAGGACGACCGCCAGCTCGGGCCGGGTCAAACCGCGATTGTCCTGACCGCGACGCAACAGTTCCTCGCTTGAGCCAAGGCCTTCGACCTTGCGGTCAAGGCGGCCCGATGCTTCGAGCAACTCGATGGTACGAACCTGACCTGGCAGCGCCTGTGCGCCGCCCGCCTCGGCGATCGAGAGTGCCAGCGATTGCAGGCGATTGTCCTCGAGCACGATCTCCGCGACATCGTCGGTCATCTTCGCCAGCAGGCTGTTGCGCTTGGTGAACTCGAGCCGACCCTCGCGCATCTCGCGGTTGAGCGGGATCTTGATGTTCACTTCATTATCAGAGCAGTCGACCCCCGCGCTATTGTCGATGAAGTCGGTGTTGATCCGGCCACCTCGCTCCGCGAACTCGATGCGCCCGGCCTGCGTGATGCCGAGGTTAGCGCCCTCGCCGAGCACCTTGGCGCGAACTTCATCCGCACTGACACGCAGCACGTCGTTTGCCGGGTCGCCCACGTCGGCATGGCTTTGGTTCGACGCCTTGATGTAGGTGCCGATGCCGCCGAACCACATGAGGTCGACCGGCGCCTTGAGGATCGCATTGATCAGGCTTGCCGGATCAACCGACTTGGCCTCGATACCGAGCGCTTCGCGCGCCTCATGGCTGAGGCTGATCGACTTCTCGGTGCGCGGGTAGACGCCGCCACCCTTGCTGATCAGCTTCTTGTCATAATCGTCCCAGCTGGAGCGCGGCAGGTCGAACATCCGCTTACGTTCGGCCCAGCTCTTCGCCGGATCGGGATTGGGATCGATGAAAATGTGACGATGATCGAACGCAGCAAGCAGCTTGATCGACTCCGACAGCAACATGCCGTTGCCGAAAACGTCGCCCGACATGTCGCCGCAACCGGCCACGGTGACGGGGTCCGACTGGACGTCGACTCCCATCTCCAGGAAATGCCGCTGAACCGAGATCCACGCGCCCTTGGCGGTGATCCCCATTGCCTTGTGGTCGTAACCGTTGGAGCCGCCGCTCGCGAAGGCGTCGCCAAGCCAGAAGTTGCGGTCGAGCGCGATGGCATTTGCGACATCGGAGAAAGTCGCGGTGCCCTTGTCCGCTGCGACGACGAAATAGGGGTCGTCGCCATCACGAATGACGACGCTCTCAGGGTGGACGACCTTATCATTGACGAGGTTGTCGGTGACGCTGAGGAGCGAGCGGATGAAAATGCGATAGCTTTCCGTGCCCTCCGCGAGCCAGGCGTCGCGGTTGCTCATCGGCGGCAGCTGCTTGGGATAGAAGCCCCCCTTGGCGCCGGTCGGAACAATTACCGCATTCTTGACCAGCTGCGCCTTCATCAGGCCGAGGATTTCCGTGCGGAAGTCATCGCGGCGATCCGACCAGCGAAGGCCACCGCGAGCGACCGGGCCGCCACGCAAGTGGATGCCCTCGACGCGCGGGCTGTAGACCCAGATTTCGCGCCACGGGACCGGCCGCGGCAGGCCGGGAACCAGCGAGCTGTTGATCTTGAACGCCAACGCTTCTTCGGCCGCAGGCGCAAAGGCGTTGGTGCGGACCATTGCCTC
>JAFBAM010000290.1 GCA_019247755.1 Sphingomonas sp. | reverse complement strand
TCGCCGAACACCGCCACATCGGGCCGAACCGACAGCAGCAGCTTGGCGACGACGGTCGCGACTCCGTCGAAATGGCCCGGCCGCGCCTCGCCTTCCCAGCGTTCAGATACGCCGGTGACGCTGACCTTGGTCGAAAAGCCTTCGGGGTAGATGTCCTCGACCGCAGGCAACCACAGCAAGTCGCAGCCCGCCTGCCCCAGCATTCGGGCATCCTCGGCTTCGCGCCGCGGATATCGGCCGAAGTCCTCGCCCTCTCCAAATTGCGACGGATTCACGAAGATGCTGGCGACGACATGATCGGCGTCTTTCCGGGCCTCGGCAATGAGCGCCATGTGACCGTCGTGGAGCGCGCCCATGGTTGGAACCAGCGCGACCCTGCCGGTCAGAGCGCCCCGTGCCTGTGCCAATTCTTCACTGTTACGAACGGTTTGCACCGCTGGGCCGCCTCAGTTAATCTTCTGATGGGGCGGCGTTTCGATGCCGCAGGGGAAAAGATCAAGCCATGAGCCAGCCGCACTTCATCGTCTTCGCCAATGAAAAAGGCGGGACCGGCAAATCGACGACCGCGGTCCACACGGCCATCGCGCTCGCCGCTTCGGGGCATCGCGTCGGCGCGCTCGACCTCGACAGCCGCCAGCGCACGATGACCCGCTATCTCGAAAACCGCGACGCGACCGTGCGCCGGCTCGACAAGGAACTGCCGCAAGCCATCTATGAAGTGCTCGAGGATCAGACGGAAGAAGGCCTAACCGCCGCAATCGGCAGGCTTGCCGAGCAGGCCGACGTCATCGTCATCGACACACCTGGCCGAGACGACCCTGTTGCTCGCGCGGCAATCCTGAAGGCCGACACGTTGGTCACGCCGATGAACGACAGCTTCGTCGACCTCGACCTCATCGGCCAGGTCCATCCGGAAAATTACAAGATCACGCGTCCGAGCTTCTACGCAGAACTCATCTGGAACAGCCGGACTCAACGCGCAAAGAGCACCGGCAAAAGCGTCGACTGGGTGGTGCTGCGCAACCGACTTCAGCACATCGAATCGCATAACCTGAAGCGGGTTGGTGCGGCGATGGATGAGCTGGCACGGCGCGTTGGCTTCCGCGTCATCCCCGGCCTCGGCGAGCGCGTCATTTATCGCGAGCTGTTCCCCAAGGGCCTGACCCTGCTCGACCTTCAGCAGCTCGGCGAAGTCGGCATCGCGCACATCACCGCGCGGCAGGAACTGCGCGAAATGATCGCTGGGCTCGGCATTCCCGGCGCCGACGAGGAGCAGAGGCTCGCAGCGGCTGGATGAACCTCATCCGTGCCGCTAGGGCGGGCGGCATGAGTCATCAGTTCAACCGCACCATCCTGCGCGAGTATGACATTCGCGGCATTGTCGGCGACACGCTTACCGAAGCCGACGCTTACGCGCTTGGGCGCACCTACGCAGCGCTTGCACGCGATGAAGGCGCGAAGCGCATCGCCGTCGGCCGCGACGGCCGCACCCATTCCGGTATGCTCGAAGCGGCGCTCGTGCGCGGCCTCACCGAAGGCGGTATCCACGCAGTGCTGACAGGCATGGGCCCCTCGCCCATGTTGTACTTCGCGACCTACTATCTCGACGTCGACGGCGGCATCCAGGTCACCGGGAGCCATAACCCGGCCGACTACAATGGCTTCAAACTTCTCCTGAAAGGCCGCTCCGTGTTCGGGCAGGAGATCCAGGCAATCGGCCGCCGGGCAGCGGCAGGCGACTGGTCGGAAGGCAGTGGCCGGACCGAAGAAGTCGACATCCGCGAAGCCTACGTGGCCCGCTTGATCGAGGGCTTTTCAGCTGAGGCGTATCGCGTGGGTTGGGACGCGGGGAACGGTGCCGCCGGGCCCATCCTCGACATGCTTGTCGAGCATCTGCCTGGCCAGCATCACGCCATCTTCACAAAGGTCGACGGCACCTTTCCCAACCATCATCCGGATCCAACTGTCGAGAAGAATCTCGATCATTTGAAGGCGCTCGTCGCCGACAAGGGGCTGGACTTCGGCATCGCGTTTGATGGCGACGGCGATCGGATCGGTGCAGTCGATGGCAAGGGCCGCGTTATCTGGGGCGATCAGCTGCTGATGATCCTGGCTGTGCCGGTGCTTCAAGAGCTGCCGGGATCGACGCTAATCGCCGACGTCAAGGCGAGCCAGAAGTTCTTCGATCGCGTTGCCGAACTGGGCGGGTCACCGCTGATGTGGAAGACCGGTCACAGTCTCATCAAATCCAAGATGAAGGAGACCGGAGCGCCGCTCGCCGGCGAGATGAGCGGCCACATCTTCTTCAAGCACCGCTGGTACGGGTTCGACGACGCGCTTTACGCAGCTGTGCGCCTGATCGAGGCAGTGTCGCAGTCGGGACGCACGCTGACCGAGATCATGGACGCGATGCCTAAATCCGTCGCGACCCCGGAACTCCGCTTCCAGGTCGATGAAGTCCGCAAGTTCGCCATCGTCGACGAGGTTCGCCACCGCCTCGCATCGGACGGCGCGAAGGTCGACGCGACTGATGGTGTCCGTGTCAACACGAGAGACGGCTGGTGGCTTCTCCGCGCATCAAACACGCAGGACGTGCTGGTGGCGCGTGCCGAAGCTGCCGACCAAGCCGGTCTCGATCGGCTGGTCGCGCAGATCGACGACCAACTCGCCAAGTCGGGCGTGGAACGGGTCGAAGCCGTTCACTGAGACAATGGAGTAAGTGCTCGCCGAGGCCGGACCGCGCGTGGGGGCTGACGCAATTTTAGCGGCCTGGTCTCGGCGGCAAGCAGTCAGTGCCTCGCCCTCCTCCTTCGGTTCACCCCATACCCTGCCCGAATGGCAGCTCAGCTCACAACGCTCTGCTGATCCCTAAAACAAGCGCTGCGCGGCCGTGGCTGCGATATGTGTAACTGGCAGGCGATCGTCCGCGGGCCGTCACTGCAGCGTGCAGCATGACGGGGCCAAGGCGCTGCGAAAGGCCAATGCGCGCATCCCATTGGGGATGAGCCCCATTCTGGTAGCCGCGCCTTCCCACCGGGGCGAGGATGCCAAGCGAGCCGTCGACGAGCAGCGATCGAGTCACATCCACGTGGCCGTTGATCTCCCCATGGGCGGTCCAGTGAGCCGCACCAATGTAGTTCGGCGATACCGACAACCGAGCGCCGACATATTTGCTTGAAAGGCCCGCATAGACCTCCGTGTAAGAATCGGAGCCGATGAAACCTGAGTACCGGGAATAGCGCGAGTGAACTGCGCCGATGTCGAGGGTCAAGCTCGGCCGGATTGCCTTGGCGTAGCCCCCATTCAGCGTGACCCCGAGACCTTTCAGGCCATCATCACGCGCGCCGACAACCAGTCCCGAAGCGGCCGCGTAAATTCCATTCGAAGCATCGTACGAGAGATCCAGGATTGCGACGGGCCGGCCATCGCTCAACGAATAGCCACGAAACCGCTGGTCTGTGTAGGCGGAAACAACCACTCCCACCTGCCCGGCAACGGCCGGCGCCGAATGAACGAGAGCAGCAATGACAAGAACCTGGGCGGCGCGTCTAGTGACCGAGCCCAGCCCTGGCCGATGGCAAAGAGCAATCGCAGTCACAGGTCCCCGCGACGCGCAGCATGGTCGCGCAGGCATCGATCAGTCCGCCCCCATGACGCTGCGAGACCAATGCGATCGGCGACGAACGCCGCCGCTCCCGCATTAGCGCGAGGAGGCCGCTGACGTGCGCGGCGGCAAAGGAGCTTCCGTTGACGAGAAACCATCGTCCTCCAGGCTCGGTGGTCGGCACTCCCCGCCCCGGCGCCATGTAAACGTCGCCATGTGATGCTGCAAAGGACATGTCAGTAACAGCAATCACTCCCGGTACCGAAGCCGGGAACCCGCCGCCGGGAAGCTTTGGATCGACTGCCGCCACTACCTCGACCCCGCGCGCGTAGGCGATCTTGAGTATTTCGCGGAGCAGCTTTGCATCCGGACCGCTGAGGCTCATGTTGATGACGTCAGGCCGGCTCTCGACCGCAAAGTAGAGGGCTTTGGCGAGGCTGAGCGTGTCGCAGGCGGTGGAATTGTGCACTTGCCAGCAAGCGCGGAGGCCAAGGAGCTTGGTGCCGGGAGCGATGCCGGCAATTCCAACATGATTGTCGGCCTTGGCCGCGATAATCCCGGCCACCGCGGTGCCATGCTGTTCCGGAACAAACGGCTGACCGGACACAAAATTGCGATTGAGCAGTAACTGACCGGACAAGTCTGGGTGGCTGGCGTCGATGCCGCTGTCGACCACCG
The DNA here is from genome assembly GCA_019247755.1 of Sphingomonas sp. GTDB lineage: Bacteria > Pseudomonadota > Alphaproteobacteria > Sphingomonadales > Sphingomonadaceae > Sphingomicrobium. The sequence continues at coordinate 4,587 of JAFBAM010000290.1, read as the reverse complement.
CAACGCGCGTACCGCGGCCGCTCGCGATCTTGTGCAGGTCGGCCAACCGCCATTCGGTCGCGGCGGGCTGGGCGGCATAAAGCGCATCGTTGTGAGATGACCCGGCCGATTGGGCGCCGTAGAGCTCGACAGGTTCAGCCCAGGCTACTTCGGAGTCGGTCGAGACCTGCTTCGCGGCATCGCCGGTCGAGCGCCCCAAGGGCACCGCCATCACGAAACAATCGACGCCAATCATCGGCATCGGCCAATTGTCGACGAAGGTCAGGCCGTATTTGTGGGCGATTCCGCGAGCGAGACGCTTGCTGGCGCTCTGCGCAAGCTCGTCGCCGTAGCCGCCACCGTAAGCGCCGCCCGCTCGATAATGGTCCGGCGGATGGTTGACCATGACGAGGATCTGCCGCGCAGGTGATGACGCCGGGACCTGCGCCGACGCTGGCGTGAACGACGCCGCAGCCAGCGCCGAAACTATCAACACCAGCAACTGCAGCAGGCGTTTCACGGAACAGTTCCGTCAATCGGTTGAGCGAGGCGAATGGCATTGTCGGCCTGAAGCCTTCGCAAAGCCGCCGCCCGCTTGGCCGGATCGACGTGGAGCACATAAGCACCCGCGTCGGTTGGGCCGCCAACGATCGAAGCGCCGGCCGCATTGAGAGCGGCTTGCACATCAGCCTCTCTGGTCTCGGGCCGGAACATCACGATCGCATTTGCGTCCGCCCGGACCGGAGCCGAGCCAAGAACGTGATAGTCAGGCCGTGTCAGCGAATAGAGCGCGCCGCCGCCGACGACGATGAGCGCTAGCTGGGCAGCCGCCAAGGTCGCGACTGCCGGACGGCTAAGGATCGCCCAAAGCTCGGCAAATATCGGCGGCTTCGCTGCTTGTGCGGTCCGCGGAGGGTCGATCCGCGCTTTCAGGCGTGCCCAGCCGGACTCCACCTGCGGTGAGGTCGAACGAAACTCGCTCATCAATCGCCGTTCGACGGCGACCTGCGCGCGACAAGCCTCGCAAGAATAAAGATGCTTTTCGACCCGTGCTCGATCTACTTCATCGAGCTGGCCGGTCGCATACCACGGAAGCAGTTCCTCGGCCGGGTCGTGAGCGCTGGTCGCGGATGGGATCGGGTCGACCGGCATTGCCTAGAGCCAATCCGCCAAACTGCCGCCGATCGCCTGTTTCAGGCGACGTCGGGCATGGAACATCCGTGTCTTCACCGTGTCGACAGGGCAATCGACGATCTCGGCGATCTCCCGGTAGCCGAGCCCGTGGAAGTAAGTGAGGTCGACGACAGCACGGTGATCAGCCGACAGTTGGTCCATCGCCCGAATCAGCGAATCGTGCAGCTTCTGGTGATGAAGCTCGTCGTCCGGGGCCGGATCCTGGCTGATGCGGCTATCTTGCTCCGGATCCTCGACCGGATCGGGCCAGCGCAGGCGTGCCTTGTGCGCCTTGCGGTAGGCGATCGCAAAGATCCAGGTCGAGAGTTTGCTCGACCCCCTGAACCTGTCCGCCGTTTGCCAAACCACCATCATCGTATCGTCGAGCACCTCTTCGATCAGCTGGGGTCGTCGCAGAAGCGTCGTCAGGAACCTCGACAGGCGTGGCTGATACAGCCGGTAGAGCCGTTCAAACGCCTGCCGGTCCCCGGCGGCGACGCGTGCCAGCAGCTCCCGCTCATCGGAAGCCAGCGGCCTCGCTGCCTCGGTTCTTGGCCTTCTTAAAATGCCGGACCGGCTCACTTCGGGACTTTCCCCACTCACATGGGTGCCTCCACGCGGCCCAACGGTTCACGGCGGCGTTTAGGAGGACGTGCTTAGCCCTATTCGTTTCGCGGCGAAACTGAATTGATGGTTCGGTCGGCGAGGATCGTCGCACCCACCACGCAGGCGGCGAACAGGCCGCCTTCAAGCGCGCCGCTGATCATCTGGCTGATCAGGCCGAGCCCCTGTTCGCCAACCAGCGCTCCGAGCTTGCCGAGCCGAAGGCGCGAGTCAGGGAAGGTTTGGGAGAGAAGATCGAGGCTTCCGGCCATCATCCGTCCTCCGAGCAGAGGGATGATGACCCCCGCCGCCGAGCCGATCAGGCCGGCGACGATCATCCCGCGCCGCAGTCGATCGCCGCCACGCCACGCCAGCCAAGCACCGAATCCGACGGCGCCCCCGATCAGGATGCCCTCCATCGCCCCGGTGATCCCGGCGGGCGAACGGCCGAAGAGCAGGTTGAACGCGTCGATCCCAAGCAACTTTACCACTGCACCGATCAAGAGACCGCCGGCCGCACCCCCGCTTGTACTCCATCGCCAGTCCGGCCCTCCCCATCGCCGCGACAAGGCAATCCCGAAACTGACCCCGGCGCCGCCCATCAGCGCCACGGCAATGGTGAGGCAGAGGATGACCAGTAGGATTGAGACCGCTCCAAGTCCCGGCTGCAGCGGCTGCGAGGCTCCGGCAAAGCCGTAAATCAACCCGCCGATAAATCCCGCCAGCCCGCCGCCGACGGTCCCTGCTGCGCTGAGCAGCAACGTGTCTCGCCATGAGCGGCGGACCGCGACGGACGGAACCGCTCCGCTGGTCTCAACCGGCGCGATGAAACGGTAGCCGTGCTTAGGTACGGTCTCGATCAGCCGCGGGTTCGACGCGTCGTCGGCGAGTGCACGGCGCAGCGACTTGATGCATTGGGTCAGCGCTTCGTCCGTGACCGGAATTCCGGCCCACACTTCGGACATGAACCGGTCCTTGGTGACCAGAGTTCCAGCTTCCTGAACCAGGAGCGCGAGCGCGTCAAAATAGCGCCCGCTGAGCTCGACCGGCTCTCCGTCGCGCCGCAGCCGCCGATCGTCGACGTCGAGCGTGAAGCGGTCGAAACAGCAGCTTCGCGATGCGCTTTTCAGCAAAACCTCAGCCCCTGCTCATGACGCTCACCCGCGTGACGCGCACAATCAAGCCGCATTCATCAACGGAGGCAAGGTGGTGGCTGTACAGGTAAAGAGCGGCGTGACGTGGCGCATGGTAGGCTGGGGAAGTGCGGTGGCGTTGTTGGCGGCGCCGTTCGTCGCAATGCAGGTCGGCAGCGCCGGCGTGAACTGGAGCACCGCCGACTTCGCAGTCGCGGGTCTGCTGTTCGCTATGGTTGGCGGTGCATTCGAACTCGCGGTCAGGGCGTCGGGCGGCTGGGCTTACCGTGGCGGCGCGGCGCTAGCGCTTCTTGGCACCTTGCTGACGGTCTGGGCCAATCTCGCCGTCGGCATCGTCGGCACCGAAAGCAATCCGGCAAACCTTTGGTTCTTCGGGGCACTTCTGGCCGGGATCGTTGGCGCCCTAATCGCGCGTTTCCGCGCTCGTGGTATGTCGGTCGCGACGCTGGCCACGGCAATCTCGCTGTGGCTAGCCTTCTCGATCGCATCGATGAGTCAGACCGACGAGCCGTTCGTCAGTCACGGGATCGAGTTGGCCGGAACGAGCGTCTTTGCGCTGATGTTCCTAGGCTCGGCGGCATTGTTCCGGAGGGCCGCGCGCGCGTGACCGTCGAGCGCGGTTGTTGTATGGCGCGCACATGCTGGAGCAGCAGGCTCATCACAGCAGCGAGGCCGAACGGCTCGGATCGTTATTCGAGCATGCACCCGGGTTCATGGCCGTGGTCGAGGGAGCAGATCTCCGGTTCACGGTTGCCAACGCAGCGTTCAAGAAGCTGGTCGGCCGCGGCGACCTGATCGGCAGGCCGCTAGTCGAAGCGCTTCCGGAGCTCGACGATCAGGGCATCGACGAGATGCTGGTGGGAGTGGCGCGATCCGGACAGGCGTTCATTGCCCATGCCTTGCCGCTAACGGTCGTCCGCGAAAATTTGGTGCCAGAGGAATTGGTGCTCGACCTGGTATTCCAGCCGATTCCCGAATCGTCGGGCATCTTCATCCAAGGCCACGACGTCACCGACGACAAGAGAAGCGAAATGTTGCGGACGGCGCACGCCAAGGTGTTGGGCCTGGCGATCAGCGACAGTCCGCTCGAGCAGACGCTTGGCGAGTTGATTCGCATTGTCGAGACGACCTCGTCGACGGGAGTACTCGGCTCGATCCTCTTGCTCGATGGCGACGGCAAGACGCTGCGTCACGGAGCGGCGCCGAGCCTTCCGAAGGCTTATTGCGAGGCGATCGACGGGACAGAGATCGGCGCCTGCGTGGGGTCATGCGGAACCGCTGCCTATCTCGGCGCTGCGGTCTATGTATCCGACATTGCCACCGATCCGCTGTGGGCCGACTTCAAAGAGCTGGCATTGAGCCACGGCCTGCGCGCCTGCTGGTCGATCCCGATCCTGACGCGGGGACGCGAAGTCATCGGCACCTTCGCCATGTATCATCGCGAGCCGCGTGAGCCGACGTTTCGCGACTTGATGCTGGTCGATCTCGTCACACAGACCGCAGCGCTGGTGATTGATCGCGAGCGTGCGCATGCCGCACTCAAGGTCGTTCCCCCTCAGCCAGGCGCCTAAAATCCGGCGAAGAGCAGGACGATCGCGTTCAGCGCCAGTGCGCACAGAATAAAAGCAGCGATTGCCCAAGCGATTCCGGCCACTCTCGAGCGCTTGGCCTCCCACAC
>JAFBAM010000256.1 GCA_019247755.1 Sphingomonas sp. | reverse complement strand
AGATTGCCGATCTCCTGCGAGAGAACGACGTCTGCGCCGTCATGTGGGCCGACTGGTATGGCTTCAAGATGGAAAGCTACGACGCGATCAAGGAGAACATCCCGTTCGTCCACAACGCTGGCGCCTGCGCGATCGTCCACTCCGATGACCCGAATTACATCCAGCGCCTGAACCAGGAAGCGGCCAAGGCACTGGCCGACGGCGTCCGCGCAGGCATCCCGAACCTCTCCGAAGGAGTCGCGTGGGAATGGCTCAGCCGCAATCCGGCAAAGGCCCTCGGCATCCTCGACAAGACCGGCACGCTGACGCCCGGCAAGATGGCTGATGTCGTCATGTGGAACGGTGACCCGTTCAGCGATTACTCGCGGCCCGAGCGCGTCTGGATCGATGGTGCGCTGATGTATGACGCGAACGATCCGAAGCGGCGGCCTGTGAGCGACTTCGAGCTAGGCCAGCCCGGCCAGGGAGACACGAAATGATCCGCCGTCTCACTGCCGCGCTGCTGCTCGGCGCAGCGGCCCCGCTCGCCGCCCAGACCTTTGTCGTCACCGGCGCCACGGTCGCGCTCGGCGACGGCTCCGCGCCGATCCCGAACGGCCAGGTCGTGATCCGCGACGGCCGCGTCGTTGCCGCCGGCGACATCCGCATGAAACTGCCCGCCGACACGCAGGTGATCGACGCGACCGGCAAATGGGTGACGCCGGGCATCGTCGCCGGCTTCTCGCGGCTTGGCCTTGCCGAAGTCGACCTGACAGCCAGTGAGGAAGATGGGGGCGGTAAGTCCGACACGTCGGGCGCCGCCGATGACTCGACTTCGAACGGGCCGTTCAACGCGGCGATCGACGTCGTTCCGGCGATCAATCCGCTCGACACCACCATCGCGGTCAACCGGGCGGACGGCGTGACCCGGGCGCTCGTCGCGCCGAACGCAGGCAAGAACATCTTCGCGGGGCAGGGCGCTGTCATCGACACCGGGGCCGACATGGAGCCGGTCACCGCAGCTCGTAAGTTCCAGTTCGTCGAGCTCGGGGAAACCGGTGCGGGCAATGCCGGTGGCTCTCGGGCCTCGGCGCACATCATGTTCCGCAACGCACTTCGCGAGGCCGCCGAGCTTCGCCGTTACGCGCCCGGCATTGCGGCCTCGTCGGGACGCACGCCCGATGAACGCGAGCGACCAGTCGTCCAGAACCCGAACGAATCGCGAGTCTACAGCGCCGATGCGCGCCGCAGCCAGGACGTGCTCCTGACCCGCTTCGACGCCGCCGCGCTCGTGCCAGTGCTACAGGGACGCCAGTATCTCTTCGTCCACGTGGAGCGCGCGAGCGACATCATCCAGGTGCTGGGCCTCAAACGCGATTTCCCCGCGCTGAAGATCGTGTTGGTTGGTGCCAGCGAAGGCTGGATGGTCGCCGACCGGATCGCCAGGGCCGGAATCCCGGTCATCGCCTCCGCGGTGAACGACCTGCCGGCCTCGTTCGAGCAGATTGCCGCGACCCAGTCGAACGTGGGCCGGATGAAGAACGCGGGCGTTCACGTCTCGATCGGGATGATCGACGACAATGACACCCGCAACCTGTTCATGGAGCGCCAATACGCTGGCAACCTCGTCGGGCTTCAGAAAATCCCGGGAGCGACCGGCGTCAGTTGGGGCGAAGCGCTGGCGATGATCACCTCGCGACCGGCCGAAGCCATCGGCATGGGCGGCGAGATCGGCAGTCTGGCGGCCGGTCGGCGCGCCGACCTTGTCATATGGTCGGGCGATCCGTTGGAGGGGACAAGCGCGGCCGAACAAGTGTATATTGATGGCGTGCGCCAGCCGCTCGACGATCACCAGACCCGTCTTCGCGACCGCTACCGTTATCTGGAGCGCCGCGACCTGCCGGAGGCGTACCGGCATTGACGCCCCAGGCAGGTCTGCTCCTGTCCTGTATCGCGTTCCTCGCGACGCATTTCCTGATGTCGCACCCGCTGCGCGGACCGTTGGTTCGGGCGATGGGGGAAGGGCCGTTCCGCGGCCTCTATTCGCTGATCGCGCTGATCACGTTCGGCGGGATGATCTACTTCTACCACGCGATCGGTCGTGAACCTTACCACATGTGGGACGCGGGGGACGCGGGCTGGATCGCTGGCACGATCCTGATGTGGCTGGCCGCGATTCTGTTCGTGGGTTCGTTCCTCGGCAATCCGGCGCTGGTCGGGGCGCGCGGGCCGCGCGGCGGTCCGAGTGGCGTCCTCGCGATCACACGCCATCCGATGATGTGGAGCTTCGCGATCTGGGCCGCGGTGCACATGATGATCATCGCCCAGTTTAAGAGCGTCATTTTCGACGGCACGATCATCATCATGGCGCTGGCTGGCGCGGCGGGTCAGGACCGCAAGAAATCAAACCTGATGGGCGACTCCTGGCACGAATGGACCGCGCAAACGGCCTTCATCCCCTTCACGCGCGGACTGGCCTATCCGGGCACCGTGGCATTGCTCGGCGGCACGGCGCTGTACCTGATTGCGACATGGGCGCACCCGATGCCCGCGGGAATCTGGCGCTGGGTCGCCTAAGCGCGCTAAAACGGCAGCAATGACACGCAAATTCTTCGGCACCGACGGGATTCGGGGCACCACCAATATCGAGCCGATGACGGCGGAGACCGCGCTTCGCGTCGGGCAGGCCGCCGGCGCGCACTTCCTTCGCGGCGACCACCGCCACCGCGTCGTCATTGGTAAGGATACGCGCCTTTCCGGCTACATGATGGAATCGGCCATGGTCGCCGGCTTCACCAGCGTCGGCATGGACGTGGTGCTTCTTGGGCCGATGCCGACGCCCGCCGTGGCGATGCTGACGCGGTCGATGCGCGCCGACCTCGGCGTCATGATCTCCGCCTCGCACAACCCCTATGCCGACAATGGCATCAAATTGTTCGGGCCGGACGGTTACAAGCTCAGCGACGCGGCCGAGCGCGACATCGAGAAAAGGCTGGAATCCGACCCAAAGCTGGCGAAGTCTGACCATATCGGCCGTGCCCGCCGGATCGATGACGCGCGGGGCCGCTACATCCAGTTCGCCAAGGACACATTCCCGGAGCATCTGCGCCTCGACGGCCTCAAGGTCGTCATCGATTGCGCGAATGGCGCTGCTTACCACGTGGCCCCGGAAGCATTGTGGGAGCTTGGCGCCGAGGTGATTCCGATCGGGGTCGCGCCGGACGGCCTCAACATCAACAAGGATTGCGGATCCACCCATCCCGAGCTGCTGCAACAGACTGTTGTCGCGAGTGGGGCCGATATCGGCCTCGCGCTCGACGGAGACGCAGATCGGCTGATCGTGGTCGATGAGCAGGGACGGTTGATCGACGGCGACCAGCTTATGGCGCTAATTGCTCTCGCCTTGCAGTCACGCGGGCAGCTCCGCGGCGAAGGCGTCGTCGCCACGGTGATGTCCAACCTAGGGCTCGAGCGGAGGCTCGGCGACGCTGGCCTCAAGCTGCTCCGGACCAGCGTGGGTGACCGCTACGTGCTGGAGGAAATGCGGAAGACCGGCTGCAACGTCGGCGGTGAGCAGTCCGGCCACATCATCCTGACTGACCATGCGACGACCGGCGACGGCCTGGTCGCGGGCCTCCAGGTGCTGGCCTCGCTCGTGGAGGGCAAGGCGCCCGCAAGCACGATGCTGCGTCAGTTTGAACCATTGCCGCAGCTCCTGAAAAACGTGCGCTTCGGCAGGGGTGCCGAGCCGCTCGAAACCGACAGCGTGCGCAAGCGCATTGCCGCGGCGGAGGCCGAGCTGGAAGGCAAGGGCCGTCTCGTCATCCGCAAGTCGGGCACGGAACCGCTTATCCGCGTGATGGCCGAAGGCGACGACCCGGCGCTGGTCGAGCGCGTCGTTGACGAGATTTGCGAGGCCGTCCAAGCCGCGGCGTGAACCTTTTCTTGGTAATTGTCGCTCCATGACCAAGTCGTGCACATGGACAACTTCGCCCCCGGGAGCGGGTCGAAGACGCGGAGTATGACGTCGACGGCTCGGGTCCTGATCATCGCCGGCTCGGATTCCGGCGGCGGCGCTGGGATTCAGGCCGACATCAAGACGGTGACCATGCTCGGCGGTCACGCGATGACGGCCGTCACTGCGATTACCGCCCAGAACACGGTTGGTGTGACCTCCGTCCATCCAGTCCCGGCCGAGATGATTCTTGCGCAAATCGAAGCGGTTATCGGTGATATCGGAGTCGACGCCGTAAAGATCGGGATGATTGGCGGGGCCTTCGCGGCCCAACAAGTTGCCAACCGGCTGGAACGCCTGAAGACCGAGCAGCCCGACCTCCCAATCGTCTTCGATCCGGTGATGGTGTCGACCAGTGGATCGGCGCTCGCCGACGAGCCGACAATCGCCGCTTTCGGTCGCCTGATGGAGGTTGCGACCATCACCACGCCGAACCTGCCCGAACTCAAGCGTCTGACCGCCGAAGATGACCCCGTATCGGCGGCCCTCGCACTGGTCGGCGCCCATGGCTGCGCGGTGCTGATCAAGGGTGGTCACGACGAGGGCGACGCCCTGGCCGACGCGCTTATCGAAACCGACAATATGACCAGCTGGCAGGGACAGCGGATCGACACGGCCAGCACCCACGGCACCGGCTGCACGCTCGCCAGCGCCATCGCCTTCTTCCTCGCGGAAGGGGCGAGCCTCGCCGACGCGGTCGCCCGGGCGCGCGAGTTCGTCCGCGTTGCGCTGCACGACGCGCCAGGCCTGGGGCAGGGCGCCGGGCCTCTCGGTCAGGGCCGGGTGCGGATGGACGTCGGATCGGGCATCCGGCTCAACCAGGTCACCGTCACCGGGACCAATTACGAGCGCTCGGTGGATTTCTATCGTCGGCTCGGCCTCAAGCAGATCGTCGACAGCCCCGAGAATGGATACGCCCGCTTCGAAACGGCGGGCGGGGTGACGTTGTCGGTCCAGATCGACCCTGAAGAAAAGATCATCCCGACGACGGCCATCTATCTCGAGTGCGACGACCTCGACGAACGTGTCGAGAAGCTGGCGCGAAGCGGCATTGCCTTCGAGCACGGACCGCGCAACCAGCCGTGGATGTGGCGCGAGGCGCGGCTTCGCGATCCCGACGGCAACATCATCTTCTTCTATCACGCCGGCGAGCACCGGCGCTTTCCGCCTTGGCGGATCGACTAATCCACAAAAAGTTCAGGCACCTACTGGCGACTCACCCGGCCGCTCCATAGGCTTGGGCGCAATGCCGCGGCGTTGCTCCTTCAAGCTCGAGCTCGATTTTCCGCAGCCGCTCGCCGGCGTGGACGAGGCCGGTTGCGCGCCGCTCGCCGGGCCCGTCGTGGCAGCCGCCTGTATCCTCAACCGCGACAAATTCCCGCGTGGGATCGACGATTCGAAGAATCTCCCGCTCGACAAGCGTGAGGCGCTCTACGCGAAACTCGTGAAATGCTCGTGCTGGGGCGTCGGGGTCGCCACGGTCGAGGAGATCGACCAAATAAACATCTATTGGGCGCGGATGCTGGCCATGACCCGCGCGGTCGAGGCGCTGGGGCTGGAGCCCGCCTGGGTACTGGTCGACGGCAATGCGACTCCGCGATGGCAACGCCCGTCAAAGGCGATCGTCGATGGCGATGCCAAATGCCGGTCGATCGCCGCGGCTTCGATCATCGCCAAGGTGACCCGCGACCGGATGATGGTGGACTATGCGCGCGACTATCCCGGCTACGGCTGGGAGCGGAACCGCGGCTATCCGACGCCCGACCATCGCCGCGCCATCAACGACCTCGGCATCACGCCCCTGCACCGCCGCAGCTTCGGCCTGGTACGCGCTATCGAGCAGCGTCAGGCACAGCCCGAACTCGTTTTCGAGGCCGTCGAGTCCTTTGAGTCACACCCACCAGTGGTTGAGTCCGCGCCCGATATCATGACTCAACATATTGTGGTCGAGGCGCGGCCAGCCGCCTGAGAATCGCGTCCCGAATCGGCGCGTTAACCCTTGATTGCTTGACCGCGAGTCCGCCGTGACTCACCTTCCGCCGCCTGATTTGAGGGGGCAGAAGTTCGATGAATCTCCACGCCCGCATTGCGGAGCAACCGGTCTCGTTTCGGCCCGCGAAGGCCGCTGGCCGCGACCTTCCGCTCGACGCCATCCTCCAGGGCGACTGCATCGCCGAGATGGCGCGGCTCCCCGACAAGTCGATCGACATGATCTTCGCCGACCCGCCCTACAACCTGCAGCTTGGCGGCGACCTGTTCCGGCCCGAAGGAAGCCGGGTCGATGCCGTCGACGATGAATGGGACAAGTTCGAGAGCCTGACCGCCTACGATAATTTCACCCGCGAATGGCTCGAGCAGGCTCGGCGCATCCTCAAGGACGACGGCACGATCTGGGTGATCGGCAGCTATCACAACATCTACCGCGTCGGCTCGCTCCTCCAGGATGCCGACTTCTGGATCCTCAACGACATCGTCTGGCGGAAGTCGAACCCGATGCCGAATTTTCGGGGGACCCGCTTCACCAACGCCCACGAGACCCTGCTCTGGTGCTCCAAGAGCGAGAAGGCACGCTACACCTTCAATTACCGCGCAATGAAGGCCTTGAACGACGATCTTCAGATGCGCTCTGACTGGGTGCTGCCCATCTGCGCCGGCGGCGAACGGGTAAAAGGGGAAGACGGCTCGAAAGCCCACCCGACGCAAAAACCGGAGGCGTTG
>JAFBAM010000101.1 GCA_019247755.1 Sphingomonas sp. | reverse complement strand
ATCGGGGCCATTAAAAGCCCGCCAACGCCTGAGCGCGTGAGAGACACGCGAAGCGGCAGCGGGATCCGTCAGGGCGACATGTACCACATTGTCGCGGCCAAGTGCCATGCTCAAGATAGTGCGGTCCAAGGGGAATATCACCCCCTGTGGGCCACCGCCGCCGACCCGCCAGGCCTGGTCGAGGCTGCGATTGCCGTCATCGCCCGCGTCGGCGGCGTGGATCAACATCGCGACCTTGCCCGAACGAGCCGCGTTTTCGATGCGGTCGAAGCCGTTGATGAGGTTGCCGGAGCGTGCCTCCATGCCGAGACGGTCGAGCGTTGCCTGACGCAGTGCTGCCTCGATCCGCTCACCGAGATCGGCGGGGACCTGAATGTCGTTGGTTTTGAAGGCGCGTTGGAGCGCGGCCTTGAGCTTCCCCTTGGCGTTGGCGGCGTCGAGCTCGGCGCGAGCGACGCCGATCCAGGCGCCGCGGCCCGGCGCACGGGCGCGAACGTCGGGCGCGACCTCGCCGTCAGGCGAGAGCGCGAGCCGGATCAGTTCGTCCTTGGTGGCCTTGCGGCGGGTGAGGACGCACGTCCGTTCCGGGACGTGCGGCTCGCCTTCGTCTGCTAGCGCTAGATCGTCATTCCGGGGATTCCGCATCGGCGGCCTCCTCGGTCTTGCCTGCGGGCTCTTCGTCTTCGAACCAGTGCGCGCGGGCGGCCATGATGATCTCGTTACCCTGCTCGTCGGTCAGGGCATATTCGGCGAGGATCCCGCCCTTGTCCTCGGGCCGGTTGCTCGGCTCGCGCTGACGCCGCTGCTCGGGCCGCTTCTTCTGCACCAGCTCGTCGGTCGCGAGGTCGGCGAGGTCATCGAGCGTCTTGATGCCCGCCTTGCCCAGCGTCACCAGCATTGCTTCGGTGAGGTGCGGCATCTCGGCCAGCGCGTCCTCGACGCCGAGCTTCCGGCGCTCCTCGCGCGACGCGGCCTCGCGGCGCTCGAGTGCTTCCGTCGCGCGGCTCTGAAGCTCGGCCGCAATGTCGTCGTCCAGACCTTCGATCGAGGCGATCTCGTCCTGCTCGACGTAGGCGACTTCCTCGAGGCTGGTGAAACCATCGGCCACCAGCAACTGCGAGAGGGTCTCGTCGACGTCCAGCTCGTTCTGGAACAGGGCCGAGCGCTCGACGAACTCGCGCTGGCGCTTCTCGGTCGCGTCAGCCTCGGTCAGGATGTCGATCTGCGAGGTCGTCAGCTGCGAGGCGAGGCGGACGTTCTGTCCGCGGCGACCGATCGCGAGGCTGAGCTGGTCATCGGGGACCACCACCTCGATCCGGCTCTCTTCCTCGTCGATGACGACGCGGCTGACGGTCGCCGGCTGGAGCGCGTTGACGACGAAGGTCGCGAGGTCCTGGCTCCACGGGATGATGTCGATCTTCTCACCCTGCAGCTCTTGGACGACCGCCTGGACGCGGCTGCCCTTCATGCCGACGCAGGCGCCGACCGGGTCGATCGAGCTGTCGTGGCTGATGACGCCGATCTTGGCGCGGCTGCCCGGGTCGCGGGCCGCGGCCTTGATCTCGATGATGCCGTCGTAAATCTCAGGCACTTCCTGCGCGAAGAGCTTCTTCATGAACTCTGGATGCGCGCGGCTGAGGAAGATTTGCGGGCCGCGGGCTTCGCGGCGCACCGACATGATCAGCGAGCGGATGCGGTCGCCGACGCGGACCATTTCGCGCGGGATCTGCTGGTCGCGGCGGATGACGCCCTCGGCGCGGCCGAGGTCGACGACGACGTGACCGAACTCGACCCGCTTCACAACGCCGGTGATGACCTCGTTGGCGCGGTCCTTGAACTCCTCGAACTGGCGTTCGCGCTCGGCGTCGCGGACCTTCTGGAAGATCACCTGCTTCGCGGCCTGGGCGGCGATGCGGCCGAACTCGATCGGGGGCAGCGGGTCGACGATGAAGTCGCCGACGGCGGCGCCCTTCTGGAGCTTCTGCGCGCCCTTCTCGTCGATCTGCTTGAAATGATCCTCGGGCTCGGCAACGACTTCGAGCACGCGCCACAGGCGGAGATCGCCGGTTTCGGCATCGAGCTTGGCGCGAATGTCGTTCTCGGCGCCGTAGCGGGCGCGGGCCGCGCGCTGGATGGCGTCTTCCATCGCCTCGATGACGATGCCCTTGTCGATCAGCTTTTCGCGCGCGACCGCGTCGGCGATCGCAAGCAGCTCTGCCTTGTTGGCGCTGACGGCAGCAGGAGCGGTGGCCATTATTCTTGTTCCTCTAAGGTTTCGATGTGTTCAGCGCCTTCAGTGCTGAGCGGCGCGGTGGCGTTGATGAGCTTGTCGGTCAAGAGCAGCTTGGCCGAAGCAATGTCGGCAAATGGCAATTCGTAATCCTGCCCGTCCTTGCCGCTGAGCCTGACGGTCTCGCCGTCGAGGCCCTGCAGCGTGCCCGAATATTGCTTCCGGTCGCCGCGGGGCTCCTTGAGCGAGATGCGGGCGTCGTGACCGGCCCAGTCGGCGTAGTCCTTGAGCCGCGTCAGCGGCCGGTCGATGCCAGGTGAGCTGACCTCCAACCGGTAGCCGCCCTCAATCGGGTCGTTTGCGTCGAGCCAGTCCGACAGGCGGCGCGAAATGACTTCGCAGTCGCTGAGGTCGAGCTGGCGCGTGTCAGGCCGCTCGGCCATCACTTGCAACGTCGGGTCCGAGGAGCCGCCGATCATCGCCACACGCACAAGCTCGTAGCCGAGGCTCTTCACCTCAGGCTCGATCTGCTTCGCGATGGCCGCGATGTCGGTCACTCAAACTCCATGGATGGTCCAAACGCCTCTCGGACCGGAGCCGTGGGGCCCCAGCCTCAGGCATCTAGCGATGTCAGAGGAGAGAGCCGCGATATAGGCCGCACTGCTGGGACTCGCAAGGCGAACATTTGAGCCGTAGATTCGGCCGATGATGCTCGCTGCGATCCTGCTTGCCGCGGCTGCTCCGGACCCCGTTGCCGGAACCTGGGAAGGCACGTCCTTGTGCCAGGTGAAACCGTCGCCCTGCCATGACGAGCATGTAATTTACCGGATCAGTCGGACGGGTGCCGGGCAATACCGGCTGGATGGCTATAAGGTCGTCAACCGCAAAGAGCTGTTCATGGGCTCGATCGATTTCACATTCGATGCCTCGCGACAGCAACTCCACGCAGACATCGTGGGCGCTCGCGGCTCATCCACCGCGGATCTTAAGCTTAGCGCGAAGCATTTGAGCGGGAACATGACTCTCACCGACGGGACTTTGTTCAGGCTTATCGAGGTTGACAAGCGCTGAGCGCGCGGTCCTCCTCGCGGATGCGGACGGCGAGGACGGCGGCATTCAGGACGCTGAAGATCAGCGCTACCCGCCACAAGCCGAAGACCAGGGGCAGCACCGCGATTTCGGCGACGACTACGGCGTAGTTAGGGTGATTGAGGAAGCGGTATGGGCCGCGGCGAACAAGGGTCTCGCCGGCCACGACGATGATCCGCGTGGTCCAGCGCTCGCCGAGCGATGCGAAGACCCAGATGCGCCCGATCTCGATAAGGATGAAAGCCGCCAGCCAGAAGGGATCGATCGGTCGCGACACGCCAAGCCACCAGAGCGATGCAAGCCACGCCGTGTGGAGCGCGACGATCAGCGGGTAATGGGCCGGTGCAAACTCTCGCGCGCCCTGTTCGAGCAGCCGCTTCGTGTTGCGTCGTGAGACAATGAGCTCGCCGAGCCGCTGGATCGTGACCAGCGCGAGGATGACGATATTCAGCGTCACGGCGCTTCGAGCAGCATCCCGGCGCAGGTGAAGCCGGGGCCAAACGCCGTCATCAGCACCTTGTCAGGGAGCCCGCGCTCGAGCAGCCGTTCGAGCACGAACAGCACGGTCGGCGCGCTCATGTTGCCATAGTCGAGCAGCACCTCGCGCTCGAGGTTCAGCTCGCCCTGGTTGAGGTGGAGCGCGCTTTCGATGGCGTCGATTACCTTCACGCCGCCGGGATGGCAGCACAGCCGGTCGATCTCGTCGCGTGTGATGCCGAGCTTTTCGCACATGCCATCGACCGCCTCGGCCAGTTCCTCCTCGATGAAGGGCGGGATGGCGCGGTCGAACACGACCGACAGGCCGGGGTCTTCGACGTCCCAACCCATGATCCGCAGCGTGTCAGGCCAAATCTTTTCGGCCGAGCCGGTGATGCGGGCGAGGCTGTGATGGCCGCTGGTCACGACCGCCGCCGCGGCGCCGTCACCGAAGAGCGCGGTGGCGACGACCGCAGCCGGATCGTCACTGTCGAGCCTGATCGAGATCGAGCAGGTTTCCACCGTGACGAACAGCCAGATGCTGCCGGGATCGGCGGTCGCGAGCCGGGCTGCGAGCGACAGGCCGTTTACTCCGCCCGCGCAGCCAAGGCCGAATACCGGGACCCGGCGCACGTCGGTCCTGAAGCCGACCCGCGTGAAGCATCGCGCTTCCAGGCTCGGCGTCGCAATTCCGGTGGTCGAAACGGTGACGACCCCGTCAATGTCCTTTGGCGTCAGGCCCGCCTTTTCGATGGCCGCCGTCGCGGCATCGATGAACAGTTGCTCGGAGGCTTCCAGATAGACGGCGTTGCGGTCATGCCAGCCGTGGCCGTCCATATACCATTCCTGGGGAGCGACAATGTGGCGGCGGGCGATCCCGGCATTGTCGAACACGCCCGACAGGCGGTCGAACAGCGCCTTCTTGCCGCCGAACGCCTCGCGGGCGCGGGCCTTGGCATCGGACTGCTCGATGACGTGCGGCGGAACCGCGGTGGCGAGCGAGAGTAAACTGCACGATTGCATCATGGACTAACTAAGTGGGTCCAACCTTGGTTGCGGTTCACGCCACTAAGAGGAGCGGTGTCGGATGATGAGGAGGGTATTGCAAGCGGCATTGATGCTGATGCTCTCGGCCTGTGCGGCATCGCCGTCACAGAGCGCAGACCCGCAATCAACCGACCGACCCTTCGTCCTGACACCGGTCGCGACTTTCGATGCCCCCTGGGCGATGACTTTCCTTCAGGGCGGGACGACCGCGCTGGTGACGGAAAAGCCGGGGCGCATCTGGTTGGTCGACCTCAGCAACGGCCGCAAGCAGCGGGTCGGGGGTGCGCCGCGCGTCGTGTTGAGCAGCCAGGGTGGCCTGCTCGATATCAAGGCTTCACCCGCGTTCGCGACCGACAAGATTGTTTATCTGACTTACTCGGAGCCGTCGCAGAACGGCGGCAGCGGCCTCGCGCTGGCGCGCGCGAAGCTCGAAGGGAACGGACTCACCGGATTCCAATTGTTGTGGCACGACCCGGCGGGCGGGCAGGGCGGCCAGTTCGGCGCGATCATCGCCTTCGCGCCCGACGGCAAGTCCCTATTCCTGAGCAGTGGTGAGCGGCAGCGCTTCACGCCAGCGCAGGACCCGAGCCAGCCGCTCGGCAAAATCCTGCACCTGACGCTCGACGGGAAGCCGGCGGCTGGGAACCCGATGGCAGGCCGGATGGGCGCGGCGACGGTCCGGATCATCGATCCGCCGTCCGACACCGAAACGGCGCAGAACGAACCGAGCCGTCAGTTCAAATGGCCGGGCCCAAACCTCACGCCAGCCCAGACATGGAGCACCGGCCACCGCAATCCCTACGGCCTCGCATTCGACGCCGAGGGGCGGCTGTGGGAGACCGAGATGGGCCCGCGTGGTGGCGACGAGCTCAATCTCATCCTTCCCGGCAAGAATTACGGCTGGCCGCTCGTGTCGGACGGCAAGAACTACAACGGCGTGCCGATCCCGCCGCACTCGAGCCGGCGAGACATCGAGCCGCCGAAGCTCTCCTGGGTGCCGTCCGTCTCGCCGACCAGCCTGCTCATCTACAGCGGCAAGTTGTTCCCGCAGTGGAAGGGGAACGGGTTCATCGGCACGCTGTCCGGCGAGGCGCTGATCCGCGTCACTTTCAGCGGCGACAAGGCGCAGAAGGCGGACCATTGGACCCTCGGCCACCGCATCCGCTGGGTGGGAGAGGGACCGGACGGTGCGATTTACCTGCTCGAAGACGAAAACGGCGCCCGGTTGCTCCGCCTGACGCCTCAGGTGCGGCCATAGCGGAGGTAATAGGGCCGGCGGCCTTCACGGCGCGACTTGGCGCCGTAGCGGGTCTCGATCCAGCCGCCTGACGGCTCGAGGAAATCCTTCGGCTTCTCGGCCAGCCATTCGAATTGGCTTGTGTGCCGCTGCATGATCATCAGCGACCAGTTGAGATAGGTGGGATCGTCGGTCGCAAGCCGGAACTCGCCACCCGGCTTCAGCTTCGCTGCGAACAGCTCGACCGGACGATCGTTGACCATTCGCCGCTTGGCGTGGCGCGCCTTCGGCCAGGGGTCGGGGTGAAGCAAATAGAGGAAGCTCAGCGAGCTGTCGGGCACGCGTTGCAGCACGTCGAGTGCGTCGCCGCGCCAAATGCGGATGTTGGCGAGATGCTGGTCGCGGATATGGCCGAGCGCCGTCGCGACGCCGTTTAGGAACGGTTCCGCGCCGATGAAGCCGTGGTTGGGCAGCATGTCGGCGCGGCTGGCCAAATGCTCGCCCGAGCCGAAGCCGATCTCGAAATGGAGCGGCAAGTCCTCACCGAACAGGCTCTTGGCAGTGACTTCATCCTCCGCCGGAACCTCGATCGACGGAAGCAACCGCTCGACCAACTCCTGCTGCCCCTTCCTGAGCTTGTGCCCGCTCGATCGGCCATAGAGCCGGTTGAGGGTCAGCGGATCGCCAGATTTGAACGCGGTCATCGGCAAGCGCGCCTAAGGCGCTCATGAACTTCCCGCAACTTTCGGAACCTCCGCCCTGCTTTCCGCGTCGAGCGGATGAAAAAAGGAGGACTCCATGGCGGAAAATGTACGCGAAAGACCGTATCGAACCGGCATCGCGCGTCACCCAATCTCCGCGATCATCCTTCCCATACCCATCATTTGCTTCATCGGCGCATTGGCGACCGACCTCGCCTACGACGGGAGTGGCGGAAACCTCATCTGGCTTAACTTCTCCAGCTGGCTGATCGCGACGGGCCTTTTCTTCGGCGGAATCCTCGTCGTGCTGATGCTGATCGACATGTTCCGGCTGCCGCAACTGCGCAGCTCCGAAGGCTGGGCCGGGTTCGCGCTGCTGGTCGCGGCGTGGATCGTCGAGCTGATCAACAGCTTTGTTCATGCCCGCGACGGCTGGACAGCGGTCGTCCCGCTGGGCCTGATCCTGTCGGCCGCTGGTGCGCTTCAGATCCTGATCTACGGCTGGCTCTGGCATGAAGCCCGCTATGACACGGGAGAGCGAGCATGAACCGGCTCTTCCTCACCGCGACCGCGCTCATCGCGCTCGGCGCCTGCGGCAAGGTGCAAGACATCGATCCCTCGCAGCAGGTTGGCCCCAACCCGGTGCTTCCGAAGCCGGTCGAGGAGTTGGTCGCCGCGGTGGGAGTGCCCGACGTGGTTGGCTGGAAGGATGGCGAGCACCCGACGGTACCCGCGGGCTTCCAGATTCAGGCGATGGCGACCGGCCTCTCAAACCCCCGCAACATTTTGCCGCTGCCCAACGGCGACGTGTTGGTCGTCGAGACGCAGCGGGTCGGCTCGGAGCCTGTCGACCGCCCCAAGGATCCCATCCGCGACTTCATCATGTCGATGGCTCATGGGGGCGGCGGCGCGAAAGAGACGAGCGGTGCGAGCGCGGGCCCGCCGCAGCGGATCACCTTGCTCCGGGATGCGGATGGCGACGGCAAGCCCGAGTTGAAATCGGTGCTTGTCGACCACCTGGTCTCGCCGTTCGGAATCACCTTGGTCGGCAACGATCTCTACATCGCCGACACGGACGCGATCCTGCGTTTCCCGTTCACGCCCGGTCAGACGAAGATCACCGCACCGCCTCAGAAGGTCGTCGACCTGCCCGGGGGCCTCATCGACCATCACTGGACCAAGTCGCTGACCGCCAGCCCCGACGGTTCGAAGCTGTACGCGGGCGTCGGCTCCAACAGTAACGTTCAAGAGCGCGGGCCGGAGGCGGAGACCAATCGCGCGGCGATCTGGGAGGTTGATCCGAAGACTGGCGTCTACCGGGTGTTCGCGAGCGGGCTCAGGAACCCGAATGGGCTGACCTTCTATCCGGGGAGCAACACACTGTGGACGGTGGTCAACGAGCGCGACGAGCTCGGGCCCAACCTGGTGCCGGATTACATGACCTCGGTGAAGGACGGTGCCTTCTACGGCTGGCCCTACAGCTATTACGGGCAGCACGTGGACCCGCGCGTCAGGCCGCAGCGTCCCGATCTGGTCGCGAAGGCGATTCCGGCCGACTATGCGCTAAGCTCGCACGTGGCCGCGCTGGGGCTCACTTTCTATACGGGCGCGAGCTTTCCAGCGATGTTCAGAGGCGGCGCTTTCGTCGGCGAACACGGCAGCTGGAACCGCACCGAACTCAATGGTTACCGCGTCGTCTTCATCCGCTTCGCCGGCGGGAAACCCGTCGGACGGCCCTATAATTTCGTGACGGGTTTCATCGGCCCCGACGCAAAGGCGCGAGGCCGTCCGGTCGGGGTCGCAGTCGATCGAACCGGCGCCTTGCTCATCGCCGATGACGTCGGCGGCACGGTCTGGCGGGTGACCTACGCGTCCCCGCCGAAGCTAGCTTCTCGCTAAGCGGCGATCGCGGTCTTCAGGTCGTCCACCAGGTCGACGCGCTCCCACGGGAAATGGTCGCCTTCGGACTTGCGGCCGAAGTGGCCGTAGGCCGCCGTCGCCTGGTAGATCGGCTTGTTGAGGCCGAGGTGGGTGCGGATGCCGCGCGGCGTCAGGCGGCCAAGCTTGCCGATCCGGCCAATCGCCGCCTCGATCGCATCGTCGCCGATAGTGCCGGTCCCGTGCGTATCGACATAGAGCGACAGCGGTTCCGAGACGCCGATCGCATAGGCAAGCTGGATCGTGCAGCGCTTGGCGAGCCCCGCCGCGACAATGTTCTTCGCGAGATAGCGCGCGGCATAAGCCGCCGAGCGGTCGACCTTGGTCGGGTCCTTGCCCGAGAAGGCACCGCCACCGTGAGGCGCCGCGCCGCCGTAGGTATCGACGATGATCTTGCGGCCGGTGACTCCGGCGTCGCCGTCCGGGCCGCCAATCTCGAAGCTGCCGGTCGGGTTGATGTGATAGACGGTCTCGTTGCCGAGCAGCTGCTGCGGCATCACCCGGGCGACGACGTCCTTCACGTAAGCGTGAAGCTGCGCCTGCTTCTCGCCCTTGTCGTAGCCTGGCTTGTGCTGGGTCGAGACGACGATCGCGGTCGCCTTGGCAGGCTTGCCGTCCTCGAAGCGGAGTGTGACCTGGCTCTTTGCGTCGGGCTCAAGGAACGGCGCCGCGCCGCTGTGCCGGTCCTTCGACATCTCCATCAGGATTTTGTGGCTGTAGTCGAGCGTCGCCGGCATCAGGTCCGGGGTCTCGTCGCAGGCGAAACCGAACATGATGCCCTGATCGCCTGCGCCCTCGTCCTTGTCGGCACCGGCGTCGACACCCTGCGCGATGTGCGCCGACTGCGGATGGAGGTGGTTGGCGAAGTCGAAGCGGTCCCAGTGGAAGCCTTCCTGCTCATAGCCGATGCGCTTCACGGTATCGCGGACCGCCTGTTCGATCTCCTCGCGGATGCCTGGCGCCCAATTGCCGTCCTGGTCCATGATTCCCTCACCACGAATTTCGCCGGCAAGGACGACCCGGTTCGTCGTCGTCATGGTCTCGCAAGCGACTCGCGCCTCTGGATCTTTCGACAGGAACAGGTCGACGATGGCGTCGGAGATCTGGTCCGCGACCTTGTCGGGATGGCCTTCGGAAACGGATTCAGAGGTGAACAGGTACGAGCTGCGCATGGAAGGAGGCGAGTCCTCTTGAGATTTAGGGATATAAAGAAAGCTTTATATGACGCCTCTAGCGGCGGCGACGGCTCATGACAATGCCGCCGATGATGAGCAGGAATCCCAAAACGAGCGGGATCACATTGCCGAAGCGGGCGAAGGGAGTCGGCGAATTGGCGGCTGGCGGAAGGACCGCATCGATCGCGCCCGCGGTCCGCCACGGCTGGCTTTTGACGAGATTGCCGCGGCCGTCGATCACTGCGCTGATCCCGGTCGGGGTCGATCGGATGATGGGCAGGCCCTCCTCGGCAGCGCGCAGGCGCGCCTGGGCCAGATGCTGCGGCGGGCCCCAGCGGCCGAACCATGCATCGTTCGACGGGTTGAAGATGAAGGCGGGCCGATGCTTCTCGTCGACGACCGCGCCCGAGAAGATGATCTCGTAGCAGAGCTGGAAGCCGACCTTGCCCCATTCGCCGCCGATGTTGAGCGTGCGGGGGCCGGGCCCCGAGTTGAAGTCGATGTCACCCGGCGCGAGGCGCGACAGGCCGATCGCCGACAGCAAGGGCCGCATCGGCAGATACTCGCCGTAGGGAACGAGGTGCGCCTTGTCGTAGCGGCCGACCACCTTTCCGCCGGGTCCCAGCGCGAACACGCTGTTGGCTGCGCCTGAGACGTGAATGCCATCCTTCGAAGCGATGGCGATTCCACCGGTCAGCAGCCGGTCGTTCGGGCCCAGCAGCGAGGCAATGCGGGTTCGCTGGAACTCGGCCATCGCTTGATGTTCGTCGGTACGTGCGTCGTCGAGCGGGTCAGTGACAGCCGCTTCGGGCCAAAGCAGCAGCCGCGGATCGCCGGTCGGCGGCCCGGACAGGATCGCTAGACGACGCGCGGCCTCTTCGTCGAAGCCGGGCCGCCATTTGTCCTCCTGGCCGATGTTGGGCTGGACGACGCGGACATTCATTATGGCCAGCGGGTCCTGGGGTACCGACGAGGCAGGCAGAACCCACAGCAGGGCGGTGACGCCGACGATCACCACGAGCGGCAGCCACTTCCTGTAATATTCGAGCCAGATCGCGCCGCCGAGCAGCACCACGAGTCCGGAAAGGCCGTAGGTGCCGATGAGGGCCGTGAGCGTGATCAGCGGAGTCGGGACCAGCACGGCGGCGGCGGGGTTCCACGGAAATCCCGTGAACATCGTGCCCCGTAGCCATTCGATGATCGCCCAGGCGCCTCCAAGCACCGTCACGAGCACGACGCGATTGTCGCGACCAAAGCGCCAGGCGAGGCCGGTCGCCATCGCGGGATAAATGGCGAGATAGAGGGACAGCAGCAGCACGGCGATCCAGCCGAGCCAGGCCGGCATGGCCGCCTGGAAGGTGAAGGCGGTAGCGATCCAGTTGAGCCCGACGACGAATTGGCCAAGGCCGAACGCCCAGCCGGTCAGAAGCGCCCGCCAGAGGCCCTTCGACCGGCAGGTGAATTCGCAGAGCAGAGCGAAAGCCACCGGTAGCAGCGGCCACAGGCCGACCGGTTCGAAGGCGAAAGCCGAAGCTGCGCCTGCAAGGAACGCGTAAAGGACGTACAGCATCGGTTGCGCTGGCTAGCC
>JAFBAM010000088.1 GCA_019247755.1 Sphingomonas sp. | reverse complement strand
AACACGCTGTGCATTGCGCGCCGCACCGGTTCGTTGCCGCGGAATGAGAAGCTGAGGTTAGAGAGACCGCCGGAAATGTGCGTGCCCGGGCAGCGACGGCGAATTTCCTTCGCAGCCTCGATGAAGTCGATCGCGTACCGGCGATGTTCGTCAATGCCGGTCGCTACTGCGAAAATGTTCGGGTCGAAAATGATGTCGCTGGGGTCGGTGCCATCCGCGACGAGCAGCTTATAGGCGCGCTCGCAGATCTCGACCTTGCGCTTTGCCGTGTCGGCCTGACCGACTTCGTCGAACGCCATCACGACGACCGCGGCGCCGTAAGAGCGGCACTTTCGTGCCAACTCGAGGAACGGCCCTTCGCCTTCCTTCATCGAGATCGAATTCACGATCGGCTTACCCGAAACGCACTTGAGGCCCGCCTCGATGACGCTCCACTTGGAACTGTCGATCATCACCGGAACGCGAGCAATGTCGGGTTCGGCGGCAATCCGCTTCAGGAAGACGGTCATGGCTTGCTCGGAATCGAGCAGAGCCTCGTCGACGTTGACGTCGATGATTTGCGCCCCGTTCTCGACCTGGTCGCGCGCGACCTCGACCGCCGCATCGTAATCGCCGGCAAGCACCAATTTCTTGAAACGAGCCGAGCCGGTTACGTTGCAGCGCTCACCGATATTCACAAAGCGCGCGCCCGCGCCGGCCTCATTCACGCGTGTCATCTCCATCGATCGATCACGCCGCGATCAGCATGGGTTCGAGACCGGCCAGCAAGGTACCGGAACGCGGAGCCGGGACGGCACGCGGCGTGCAATCGCGCACCGTCCCGGCAATGGCGGCGATGTGCGAGGGAGTCGTCCCGCAACAGCCGCCGACAATGTTCACGAGGCCATGTTCGCCCCAATCTTGGACCTGGGCCGCCGTTTGCTCGGCAGCCTCGTCATACTCACCCAGCTCGTTCGGAAGCCCCGCATTCGGGTACGCCATCACGAGCGTCTCCGCGATCGCCGACAAAGCGGTGAGATGCGGCCGAAGCTGCGCTGCTCCGAAAGAGCAATTGAGGCCGATTGTTACCGGGCGTGCATGACGAACCGATGCCCAGAATGCTTCGACCGTATGACCCGACAAGTTGCGCCCGGAAAGGTCGGTGAGCGTCATTGAGATCATCAGCGGCAGCTCGCGGCCGAGCGCCTGCTCAGCTTCCAGTGTCGCCATGATCGCCGACTTCGCATTGAGCGTGTCGAAGATTGTCTCGATCAGGATGAAATCGACGCCGCCCTCGACCAGCGCGTCGATCTGCTCGCGATAGACGGCTTTGACCTGGTCGAAGTCGACTTCGCGAAAGCCGGGGTCGTTAACGTCCGGCGAAAGCGACAGCGTCTTGTTGGTCGGCCCGAGCGCGCCGGCGACCCAGCGTTTCTTGCCGTCACGATCCGCGACCTCACGCGTAATCCGCGCGGCCTCGATATTGATTTTCGTGACCAGGGCCTCCGCTCCATAGTCGGCCTGGCTGATGGCGTTCGCGTTGAAGGTGTTGGTCGCGAGAATTTCCGCGCCAGCGTCTGAAAAACTCTCGCAGATCGAACGAACGATCTCGGGCTTGGTGATGTTGAGCAGATCGTTGTTGCCGCGCTGATCCTTCAGCAGGTCCAGGCCGCCACAATAATCGGCACTCTGCAGCTTCTTGTTCTGGATCGACGTGCCGTAAGCGCCGTCCTTGATCAGGATTCGCTTTCCGGCTTCGGAGCGGAGGGTCTGGGATGCACTCATGACTGTTTCGCCCTCACGCCGAGCAGGTGGCAGATCGCGTAGCTGAGCTCGGCGCGGTTCAAGGTGTAGAAGTGGAAGTTACGGACGCCGCCCGCATAGAGCTGCCCGCAAAGCTCCGCGGCGACCGTCGCCGCGATCAGCTGGCGCGCGGCTGGCAAGTCGTCGAGGCCCTCGAACAGCTCGTCCAACCATTGCGGAATGGTCGCGCCGCAAGTCTGCGCGAAACGGCGCGTGGTTGCGACATTTGAGACAGGAAGGATCCCCGGAACGACCTCGATATCCATCCCCGCGGCGGCGACGGCATCCTGAAAACGCAGGAAGCAGTCGGGCGAGAAGAAGAATTGCGTGATCGCGCGGTCAGCGCCGGCGTCGACCTTGCGCTTCAGATTGTCGAGGTCCGCCGAAACGGATGCCGAATCCGGATGACATTCGGGGTAAGCCGCAATGGAGATATCGAATGGCGCGATCTTCTTGAGGCCGGCGACCAGATCCGCCGCGTTCTGATAACCCTGAGGGTGCGGCTCGTATTTCGTGCCGGCCTCGGGCGGATCACCGCGCAAAGCGACAATGTTGCGGACACCCAGCTCCCAATAGTCGCGGGCGACCGCGTCGATCTCGTCGCGGCTGGCGGCGACGCAGGTCAGGTGCGCCGCTGGAGTTAGCCTGGTTTCCTTGAGGATCCGCTCGACCGTCGCATGGGTGCGCTCGCGGGTCGATCCACCCGCGCCATAGGTCACCGAAACGAAGCGCGGATGCAGTGGCTCGAGGGTCTTGATCGACTCCCACAACGTCTGCTCCATCTTCTCCGTCTTTGGCGGGAAGAATTCGAAGCTGACCTGGATGTCGCCGCGCGCCTCGGCGAACAAAGGGAGGTGCCGGCCGAGGGACTCGAAAGCGTTCATGCGGCCCTCCGCTGCGGAATTGCTGCCTTGATTCCCCGCCAGAGCGTGACGGTCAGCTCGCCGCCCGCGAGATGGTCGATGCCGTCGATTTCCAAGCCTGACGCTGCAAACCAGCCGGTCATTGCCTCATCCTCGAAGCCGAGACGAATGTGAGCGTCTCGCTCGCGCAATTCCTCACGCTCGTGAGCGGCGAAATCGACCACCAGCAGCGTGCCGCCAGGCGCAAGCACGCGCGCGGCCTCGGCGATCGCCTGAGCCGGCGAATGGGCATAGTGCAGCACCTGGTGGATGATGACGCTATCAGCGCTCTGATCGGCGAGCGGCAGCGCATACATGTCACCCTGCCGAAGGCTCGACTGGATGCCCGCAGCCTCGAGCTTCACGCGCGCCAGCCGCAGCATTTCCGAAGAACGATCGATGCCGATCGCATGCGCCGAGCGCGGACCGAACAACTCGATCATGCGGCCGGTGCCGGTTCCGATATCCACGAGGCGCCCAAGCGACCGATTGCCGAGAGCTTTGTCGATCGCTCGCTCGACCTGGCTCTCGGCGACATGGAGCGAGCGGATCTGATCCCAAACTTCGGCGTGTCCCGCGAAGTACCGATTTGCCGCTTCAGCGCGCTCGGCGCGGATCGATTCCGTCCGAGCGGCATCGGAAGCGAACAGCGTCTGCGTCGCTTCATCGGCCCAATCGTCGATCAGCCTGAATAAAGGGTCGACGCGGTCGGCCTCGGCGAGCGTCAGGAAGACCCAGCTTCCCTCCTTCCGCCGGTCGAGCACGCCAGCGTCGGCCAGGATCTTCAAATGACGCGAAACGCGCGGCTGGCTTTGCCCTAAGACCTGGGCAAGCTCCCCGACCGAAAGCTCCATCAGCCGGAGCAGCGCGACGATCCGCAGCCTCGTTGGGTCGGCAAGGGCCTGGAATCGGTCGGCTAGTGGCAATGCTCCCGTCACGAGATAAGGATATAAAGATATCTTTATATGGTCAATTCAACCTTTCAAAATAATCCCTTGTGCGGGAGTAGGGATTGTCGCTATTGCCGCCGGTCTGGCCTTTACGACTCGCGCGTGAGGTCCGGGTTGGTGCCCCGCACCGGGCATTTAAGAAGGGAGTGAAAGTTCATGAACAAGGTTGCGATCGTGGCCGTTGCGGCCCTCGCACTCGGCGCCGCCGCGTGCAACAAGAACGCCGACACGAACACGGCGAACGAGACGGCTGTTGAGAACACCGCCTCGACCGACGTCAACGTCGCCACGAACGACGTCACGGCGAATGCCGATGCGGCCCTCAACGCTGCTGGCAACGCTGTCGAGAACGCTGGCAACGCCGTTGACAACGCTGCGGCGGCTGTCGAGAACAAGTAAGCGTCTCTTCCAAGCTATTCCAAAGGGTCGTCCTTCGGGGCGGCCCTTTTTTTATCGTCCGGCAAAGTGATATCTTGCCCGAGTGAAGAAGATCATCGTTTGCGTGTTGTTGCTGGCCGCCTGCCAAGACAAGCGGCCGCCAGTCCCCACGGAGGAGCAGTCCGCTCAGCTCAACGAAGCCGAGGACATGCTGAACGACATGGCCCAAAATGAAGAAGGGCTGGCGGATCGCTCCGTCAGCCCTTCCAATCAGTCGAAATAAGCAGCCGGACTTAGAAGTCCATTCCGCCCATTCCGCCCATGCCGCCACCGGCCATCGCGGGGGCCGGCTTGTCTTCCGGCGCCTCGGCGATCGACGCCTCGGTCGTGATCAGCAGGCCGGCAACCGAAGCCGCATCCTGAAGCGCGGTACGAACGACCTTGGTCGGGTCGATCACGCCGGCCTGGACCAGGTTCTCGTAGGTCTCGGTCTGCGCGTTGAAGCCGAGGTTCGGGTCGTTGCCCTCGATCAGCTTGCCCGCAACGACCGCGCCGTCGTGACCGGCGTTCTCGGCGATCTGCCGCACCGGCGACTGGAGCGCCTTGCGGATGATGTCGATGCCGCGGGTCTGGTCGTCGTCAGCGCCCTTCAGACCGTCGAGGGCCTTGGTCGCGTAGAGGAGCGCGGTGCCGCCGCCCGGGACGATGCCTTCCTCGACCGCGGCGCGGGTCGCGTGGAGCGCGTCATCAACGCGGTCCTTGCGCTCCTTCACCTCGACCTCGGTGGCGCCTCCGACCTTGATCACCGCAACGCCGCCGGCGAGCTTCGCCAGCCGCTCCTGCAGCTTCTCACGGTCATAGTCGGACGTCGTGGTCTCGATCTGC
>JAFBAM010000007.1 GCA_019247755.1 Sphingomonas sp. | reverse complement strand
CGATCATCATCAGCTTGAAATCGTCGAGGTAGGCGATGAACAGCGCCTGCTTGTTGATCATCATGTTGATGTAGGCGAGCGCGGCCGGCCCCGCGACCGGAAAGACCGTCTGGAGCATCGTCGGGTCGAGCGTCGGGATCGTCTGCTCGGTGATGTTGTGCGCCATGTCAGCATGCGCAACCTGCGTCATCCGCACCAGCTGCGTGCTGACCACCGAAATGCCGATCGACCCGCCAATGTTACGCGACAGGTTGAGGAGCGCCGCCGCCGTCGTCCGCATGCGCGGCGCCAGCGTCTCGAACGCCAGGCTCTGCAGCGGCACGAAGATCAGGCCGAGGCCAAGCCCTTGGACGACGCCGCTCATGATCACCGGCCGCGCCGGCTGGTCGATAGCGAAGCCGGTCATCATGTAAAGCGAGACGCCCATCAGGCAGACGCCAAGCCCGACCAGCAGACGCGCATCGATCTTGCCGGTCAGCCGACCGGCCATCAGCATCGAGATCAGGGTGCCGACCCCGCGCGGCGCCGTCAGGAAGCCTGACTGAAGCACCGAATAGCCGTACAGATTCTGTAGCAGCGGCGGCAGGAGTGCGAGGCCAGCAAGCAGCAACACCCCGGTCACCGCCATGAACACCAGACCGGTCGCAAAATTCCGGTCCTTGAACATGCTGCGATCGAACAGCGGATGCTTGGCAGTCACCATGTGGATGACGAACATCCACGACGCCGCAATCGCAAGGCCAAGTTCGATCCGGATCTCCCAGCTCGACAGCCAATCCTCCTGCTCGCCGCGGTCGAGGAACAGCTGCAGTCCCACGAGCGCCAGTCCGAGCAGGATGAAACCGAACCCGTCGAAGCTCCGCTTGTGCGTCTCGGTCTTCGGCATGAAGCGCATCATGATCAGCGTGCACAGAATGCCCACCGGTAGGTTGACCAGGAACACCCAGCGCCAGTTGTAATTGTCGGTAAGCCACCCGCCGAGCACCGGCCCCAGGATCGGGCCGATCATCACGCCGCCACCGAACAGGGCCATGGCCTGGCCGTGCTTCTCGCGCGGGTTGATGTCGAACAAAGTCGCCTGCGCCAGCGGAACGATGAAAGCGCCGCTCACACCCTGGAACGCACGGAAAACGACCATTTCGCTCAGCGAGGTCGCGGTCGCGCACAGGACCGAAGCGATGGTGAAACAGACGACGGAAATGAGGAGGAGCCTTTTGCGCCCGACGCGGTCGGCCAGCCAACCGCTGATCGGCAGCGCGACGGCCGAAGCCACGATGTAGCTCGTCAGCACCCAATTGATCTGGTCCTGGCTCGCGCTGAGGTCCGCCTGCATGTGCGGCAAGGCGACGTTCGCGATGGTCGTGTCCAGTACCTGCAGCAGAACGGCCATCATCACCCCGACCGTGACGATCAGCCGCCGGCCCGACGGTAGCGGATGGGTCGCAACCGATGCCAAATTTTCCTCGGCCATCGAAGACTTATTTCTTCTTGTCTTCGAAGTAGACCGTGGCGGTCACTGACAGGCCCGCGATCATCGGCCTTGACGGCTTGCCGTCGAAGACGATGCGGACCGGCACCCGCTGAGTCACCTTGACCCAGTTGCCGTTGGCGTTCTGCGCCGGGAGGAGCGAGAACTCGCTGCCGGTGCCAGCGCCAATGCTCTGGATGTGAGCGTCGAACTTCTCGCCGCCATAAGCGTCGACCTCGACCTTCGCCTTCTGGCCCGGGGCCATCCGCGCGAGATCCTTCTCCTTGAAGTTCGCTTCGACCCAGGCATTCGCGCTGTGGACCAGGCTCACCATGCCAACGCCCTGCACGGCCATCTGGCCGACCTGCAGCTTGTCGGCATTCTCAATGATGCCGTCCATCGTCGCGCGAACGTCCGTGCGTTCGAGATCGAGCTTGGCCTTGTCGACCGCGGCTTGCGCCTGAGCGATCTGCGGCTGGTCGCCGCCCGGCGCCACCGCCGCGTTGGCATTGGCGGCACGCGCTCGAGCGTCGGATAGCTGA
>JAFBAM010000084.1 GCA_019247755.1 Sphingomonas sp. | reverse complement strand
AAACCCAACAGAAGCGCGGCAGATGCGCGTATTGGAAGCGCCTTAAAGCCACTAATGTCACGAGGTTCGGCGCCATTTTGTGCGAACTTAGCGTTCATCGCGCTTCGAATCGCTGAGAACGCGCGCGCCACCGCCATCCGCGCTGCGTGACAGCCGAAACCCTATTTTGGAAGCGCCAGGAAGGCACCGGATTGCTCAGGCTGCCGGCTTGGGGAACGACACTTTCGGGGCGCTTTGGATGGCGGGATCGTCATCCTGGTAAAAGGGTTCCTCGGCGAAGCCCATCGGCCGCGCGATCAGTACCGGCGGGAAGCTCTGGATGGTCGAATTCAGGTCGCGAACGGTCGCGTTGTAGTACCGCCGCGCGCTCTGCAGCTCGCCTTCGATGCCGGCCAGCTGGTCCTGAAGCTGGAGGAAGTTGGTGTTGGCTTTGAGCTCGGGGTAGGCCTCGGCCACCGCAAACAAGCGACCGAGCATTCCGGTGAGCTGAGCGTCAGCCTGCGCCGTGGCGGCGACGCTACCAGCATTCACCGAGGCAGCGCGGGCCTTGGAGACTTCCTCGAACACTTCGCGCTCGTGCGTGGCATAGCCCTGCACGGATTCCACCAGATTGGGGATGAGGTCGGCGCGGCGCCGCAGCTGGACCGTGATCCCGCTGAAGCCTTCCTTGACCAATGCCCGCAGGCGCACGAGCCGGTTGTAGGTCGCCACCAGGTACAGAAGGACGACGACAATGACGCCAAGGACAATCCAGCCGATCATGATTTTCCCCCGATAATGCGCCGCGGAACATAGGGTCGATTGCGACCACGGTGAAGTGCCGCAGAATGCCGATTTTCGGCCTATTGCTGTCCGTCGAAGCAGGACGCGGCAAATGCTGTTAAGCTTCGGCAGAGGGTAATGATGGCGACGAGCTGGACCTGTCCGAGTTGCGGCAAGCGAAGGCGAACCAAATTTTGCGCGGAGTGCGGTGAAGAGCGTCTTCGCCCCAGGGACCTCAGCTTCACCGATCTCGCGGCCCGCTTTGCCCGCACGCTGAGCAGCGTTGACGGCAAATTGCTCAGAAGCTCGCGCGCTATTTTCGTCGCGCCGGGTGCGCTAACCGACTCCTATATCCGCGGCGAGCGCCGCCGGTTCCTCGGTCCGCTGCAACTTTTCCTGATCGCCAATGCCCTGTTCTTTGCGGTCCAGTCGCTCACCAACACCAACGTCCTTTCATCATCTCTCGATTCGCACCTGCATGTCCAGGACTGGCGCGATTTTGCGCAGTCCCTGGTCGCCGATCGGTTCGGAGACGACGAGCAGGCGATTGCCGCCTTCGCGAAGTCCTTCGATCGGGCAGCGATCTTCAATGCCAAGGCGCTAATCATCCTGATGGTGCTGGCCTTTGCGCCTGCCGCAGCGCTCCTGTTCCGCGGAGCGCATCGGGCGGCGGGAGCACATATCGTCTTCGCCCTACACCTTTATTCGTTCGTGCTACTCGTCCTTTGCGTCGCGCTTTCGGTCGCGGAAGCAAGCTTGCTGCTGGGCGGCGGGGGCCTTGCATCGCCGGTGGTCGATACCTGGCTATCACTCGCCAATGTTGCGGTCTGCGGAGCCTATATCTACCTCGCTATCGGACCAGCATATTCGGCTCGCGGGTTATCGAGGACCGTTGCCGCCATTGTCCTAACGGCGACCCTTGCACTGCTCTTCGTCGGCTATCGCTTCGCGATTTTCGTGATCACATTTTACACCAGCTAGCGACCACCGGCGTTGTGGCGTTGCAGCTAATCGTCGACCGAGCACGAGCGCTAAGATTTGGCTGAGTCCGGCTTCGAAATCAGATCAGGTTCCGAGCTAGCGGGTGGTTCGATCTGCGCAGCGCCTGAAGTAGCGGGACCTGCCACCTTCTGCTCGATCTCGTTCAAGCGCGCTTCGACGCGCTGCACGAGAGCGCCAAATTGTGCGGCCTGCTCGCTGAGCAGCTGATGCGCTCTTTCCCTGGACTGAAGCCACCGTCGAAACCCGACCCAGATCATCGCGAGGACGGCGATTCCGAACACCGCCATGATCAGCAGCGTTTCCTGGTAGGCGAAGACTTCGACCAAGCCGTGTTTCACATCAGTCTCCTGATGGCACGCGAAGGCGCTAGTTTCTCACTTATGTCTTAGTGACGCAATACAGTAATGCAGGCGAGGTGGTCAGAAGGCGCTGAGCCCCGTGATCGCGCGGCCCATAATGAGGGCGTGTACGTCGTGCGTGCCCTCATAGGTGTTGACCGTCTCCAGGTTGGCGGCGTGGCGCATCACCTGGAACTCGGCGGAGATGCCGTTGCCGCCGTGCATGTCGCGGGCGATCCGCGCGATTTCCAGCGCCTTTCCGCAATTGTTGCGCTTCACCATGCTGATCGTCTCGGGGATCAGCTCGCCGGCTTCGAGACGGCGGCCGACGCGCAATGACGCCTGCAGGCCGAGCGTGATCTCGGTCGCCATGTTGGCGAGCTTCAGCTGGACGAGCTGGTTGGAGGCGAGGGGCTTACCGAATTGCTTGCGGTCGAGCGTATACTGGCGGGCCGCGTGATAGCATGCCTCGGCCGCGCCCATCGATCCCCAGCTTATGCCGTAGCGCGCGCGGTTGAGGCAGCCGAACGGGCCCTTGAGGCCCTCGACGTTGGGCAGGAGCGCATCCTCGCCGACTTCGACGCCGTCCATCACGATCTCGCCGGTGATCGAGGCGCGAAGCGACAGCTTCTCCTTGATCTTAGGCGCGGAGAGACCCTTCGCGCCTTTTTCGAGCACGAAACCGCGGATCTTGCCGTCATGCGCGTCGGACTTCGCCCAGACGACGAAGACGTCGGCGATCGGCGAATTGGTGATCCACATCTTGGTTCCGGAGAGGAGATATCCGCCCTGGACCTTCTGGGCGCGGGTGCGCATTCCGCCAGGGTCCGAGCCGGCATCGGGCTCGGTGAGGCCGAAGCAGCCGACCCATTCGCCGGCCGCGAGCTTGGGCAAATACTTCTGCCGCTGCTCCTCGGTCCCGTAGGCGAAGATCGGATACATGACGAGGCTCGACTGGACCGACATCGCCGAGCGGTAGCCGCTGTCGACGCGCTCGACCGCGCGGGCAATCAGGCCGTAGCTGACGTAGCCGAGGCCGGCGCCGCCATATTCGTGCGGGATGGTCGCTCCGAGCAGTCCGAGCTCGCCGAACTCGCTCATGATCTCGCGGTCGAACCGCTCGTCCATATAGGCCGAGGTCACGCGCGGAAGCAGCTTCTCCTGAGCATAGCCCTCCGCGGTGTCGCGGACGAGCCGCTCCTCGTCGGTCAGCTGGTGATTGAGATCGAACGGATCCTGCCAGTCGAACGGCAGGATGGCGGGCTCGGCCACGGCATATTCCCCGGTTGAATGAAGTCGCCGCGCTCTTAGCGGCGGTAGCGCGAACGCGCCACCCCGCGGCTATTGCCCCTTCGAGGCGACCTTGGTCCCGCCGCTGCCGCCGAAGCTCTGCTTCAAGGTGATCTGGAAGCTGCGGTGGCGGTTGCGGTCGCGGAATTCCTCGAAGGTCGAGGTCGGCGTCGCCCGGTTGGGCCGGAAGAGGATGCGGTCGCGGGCCGCGTGGGTGCTCAGCGCATTGTCGATGCTGAAGTTGATCGCCAGCTTCGAGTTCGGCCGATACTCGACGAAGGACGTCATGAAGACGCCGCGGTTCATGTTCGTGTCGAACTCGTCCGTGCGGTAGAAGGTGATGCGCTTGTTATCGAAGAACTCGGCGCCGTATGACCACGGACCGGCATCGCGGCGGATGCTGAAATCATACTGCCAGGTCGGCCAGAAGCCGCTCCAGTTCCTGGGGTTGCCGCTGATCGGATCGTCGACGCGAGTCCGCTGCAGCGTTCCGTTGAACTTGGCGCGCAAGCCCTTCCAGAGCCTGTCGAGGGGAACGTCGAGGGTCAGCGTCGCGAAGGACCGCTTGCCCGTGCCGAGATTGCCGGGGCCGCTGAATGTATTGCCCTGGTCGTCGACGATCAGGATCTGGTCCTGCAGCTCGCTGACGAGATCATAGCCGAGGTCGAGCTTGAACAGGCCGTCGCCGAGCAAGGGGTGTTCGATCGTAGACCTGAACTCCCAGGTGCGCTGCGGCACGAGGTCGGCGTTGCTGCCGGTTACGCGTTTGGTCGACAGGTCGCCGATGCTGATGAAGTCGTAGAAGTTGAGCTGGGCGACAGTGCGGCGGATCGAGAATTGGGTGTGCCATCCGCCGCCCGCCTTCCAGTCGAGGGTCAGGTTGGGCTTCAGGAATTTCAGGGTGCGCTGGGCCTGCGCATCGCCGGTGACCTTGAGGTTGGAGAATTCGTAATTGACGCCGCCGTCGATCCGGACGCTCGGCGAGAGGGTCCTTCCGACGTTAAGGTACACCTCGCCGCGCTTTTCGCTGACCTTGGCGTTGGCGATGGGGAGGGGGATGCGGACCTTGCCGCCGGTCTGGTCGATCGCGAACAGGTCGACCTTGTCATCGAGCGTGTTGTACGCCGCCTCGGCGCCGGCTTCGAAGGAGAAGCCGAGCACATTGGACTTGGTCCAGCTGAGGCGGCCGATGGTCTCGTTCCGCTGCGCGTGGACGGATTGCTCGAAGCCGCCGTTCACCGGTGCATTGTCTTCGATCAGGCCGGCGCGCTGAATGTAGCGGTCGGTGTCGTCGCGCTTGCGGCGCGTGGCGAGGGCGACGAACTTGATTGCACCGCCGCTCAAGGGCCGGGTGACGTCGCCGCCAAGCTCGATGACGGGGTCGCGGTATCGCTGGATGAGATTGTCGTCATGCTGGGCGCCGGTGGCGGGCGTGACGCGATTGTCCTGGAACAGGTCGAAGCTGCTCGGCTGCCAGCGCGCGTTGACGTGGATCGTCTTGTTCGGGCCGGTTTCATTCGCCCATGCGCCGGCCAGGAACGGATCCTTGTTGAAATAGCTGTTGTGCTTTCGGCGATGCTCGATGAGTGCGGCGGTCGCGAGATCGGTCAGGTCGTCGGTGCCTTCTTCGACCTGGCGATTGCGGCCGGTCCCGCCGGCAATGTTGAAGGTATTGCTTCCACGACGCCAGACGGCCGAGCCCTGGATGTCGGTGTTCACGTAGCCGGTGAACCAGCGCTTGGCGCTCGCGGTGATGTTGGCGTCGAACCCGCCCTGGTCGGACATGACGACGTTCAGCACTTGGCTCTTGCCGGCATAGTCCGACCCGTAAAGATCGCCGGGGCTGACCTCGACGCGGACGACGCGCTGGGCGGGAATCCTGGACAGAGTGGTATCGAGGGCTTCGGCCTTGGTGCTTGGGCGGGCGCCGTTGATGACGACGTTGCCGGCGGTGCCGGCGAACCCGCGCACGTCATTGCCGTTGCCGGCCTGGCTGTTGCCGAGGTCGAGCGTGAAGCCGGGGACGTGCTGCGCGATGTCGAGCGCGGTGCGCGGCGCATATTGCGCGAAGAAAGCGGCGTCGTAGGTCGTCGTCCGTGCCGCCTGGCCCGAGGGCTGCGCTGCAGGCGCGGGAGCGGCATTCTGGGCTGTCGCCGATGTGCCGAGCGTAAGCGCAGCCATCCCGGCCGTTGCAAGCAACAGCGTCCGAGTCACGTGGAAGTCCCCTTATCTAGTCGCGGGTTCGTGCCTAACCGGCGCTCGCGAGCACCGCGACAGGCGGTCGATCAATCGGCCAACGATTCGACCAATGCGCCTGCCGCGGTCACGAACGGCTGAACGCGCTCAGCGCTTGCGTCCGAACAGCTTGAGCTGCACCAACTCGTTGGTGGCTGGCATCGGTTCGCCCGAACGCACGACCGAGCGCACGAAATCCGGCGTGATGTTCAGCGCCTTGAGCTGCACCAGCGTGTCGACGGGCAAATCGCGGTAGCCGATCTGCCGGTAGCCTTCGATGAACTCCGGCGTGATGTTGAGGGCTCGCATCTGGACCAGGCCGTCGCCCGGCACGTTGGCGTAGCCGACCCGGGCGAAGCCCGCGATCCACTCCGGCGTAATGTTAAGCGCCTTGAACTCGATCAGCGAGTGGATGGCGCGCGGGCGATAACCGGCGCGGGACATCTCGGTGACGTACCGGCCATCGACTCCGAGCGCGGCCAGCGCAATCAGATCGTCGACGCTCGGCGTCGGATAGTGTGCCGCTGCAACCGCGTCGATCGTGTCACGGCGGGCGTTCACCGCCATTAGCGCGAAGGTCTGGTCGCGGGTCGGCGTCGCAATGCCGCGGCTGGACAGCAGCTGTAGGAAGGCCGCGTCCGGCGCGAAGCTGCAATTGCCCCGCGCGAGGCTATTGCCGCCCGTACCCGAGCAATCGAGCCGACCCGCCTCGCGAGCTATGGCGAAGTGAAGCGGCCGCGTGCCGGCGTTGCGAAAGGAAGACACGTCCAGTCCGATGAGGTCGGACGGCATGAAGCCGGTAGACCAATTATTGTGGTCCCGGTCATCGCGCTGATCACGGAAACTTGCCTTGATCCGGTTGGGATCCTTGTAGCTCGGTTCGAGCGTGAAGCGGATCCAGTCCGGGGACTGGGCCGTGCAGGCCGATGATACGGTGAGGAGCGCGCACATCAGCGCGAAAATGAAGGCGAGGGGACGGTTCATGATCGATCTCCTGTTCGGGCCGGGCTTCATTCACCCGAGCGCAGGGTTGGCTGGAACTCCGAAGGCTGCGGCTGCCGGCTCGCCAGCAGCCATTCGACCTGGGAGCGGGCGGCGCGGACGGCGTCAGCCTTGCAGGTCGCATCGACGGTAACGGCCGGTGAGGGGCCTGTTTCGTTGAGGCAAAGCGAGTTAGCCGCTTTGTCCATCCGCTTATGCAGTGCCTTGAGGTCGGAAGGATTGGACAGGTCGAGATCGCCGTAGCGGACCACGCCGGCAGCTGGTTCGGCGGGTGCCGAAGTTGCTGTCACGGAGGCCGCGGCGAACAAGGTCATGAGGATCTTGGTTGAGCGGTTCATTGGGGACACTCCTTTCGATGTTTTGGGCAAAGCTCGCCCGTTCGCCCAAGGCGGGCGCTTCAAATTCCGACGTTTCAGAAGTTCTTGGGGTTAGGCGGCGCGGTTAGCCGCCGGGGTCGACCTCGACCTTGACGCGGGGCGGCGCCGGCGCATGCGGAGGCAACGGCGGCCTCGCGCCGCCAAGGGCCCGCATCTCGACCAGGTCATCGGCGCTGATGTTCTTGATGCCGCTGGCCCTGACCCGCGCCGCGAAGGCGGGATCTACGCCCACCGCCCGCAGCTGGACGAAGTCATCGAGATCTCCCGAGACCCCCGCGGACCGCATGGCGCGAACATAATCGCCGGTAAGTCCGACTGCGCGGGCTTCGGTCAGCTCCTCGGCAGTGATTGACGGGAAGCCGGCAGCAACGAGTGAGCGGGCGAAGTCCGGAGTAACGCCGACGGCCTTCATCCCGGTGAAATCAGCGAACTGCAGCCCGTTCAACCGTGGCACCGCGGCACGCATCTGCCCGATATACTCAGGCGTCACGCCGACTGCCTTCATCTCGATGATCCGGTCGATCTCGGGATTGTGGCGCTGCGAGCGGTCGTAGGAATAGGTCACCGACCTCGCGCCGTTCGGGGCGACCGCGACGATCTTGCGCCGGCCATCCTTGTCGGGCGGATAGATTGTCGAGGTTGCGCCGCTTGGGCTGCGGGCCACGATAACTCCATTCTTGCCCTCGACGGTCGATCCATTCGGGCTCTCGACCCGGAAATTCCCTTCGTCTTGCTGCGCTACCGTGGGCGCGATCGCAGTAGCTGCAGCGACAGC
Organism: Sphingomonas sp.; assembly: GCA_019247755.1. Taxonomy (GTDB): domain Bacteria; phylum Pseudomonadota; class Alphaproteobacteria; order Sphingomonadales; family Sphingomonadaceae; genus Sphingomicrobium. Next base: position 3,971 of record JAFBAM010000084.1, on the reverse strand, counting down.
GGTATTCACGCCCGTCGAGACGCCAGTGGCGATGATATGACCAAGGTCGGTCGGAGCTTCAGGCGTTACGGGAGTTTCAGGATAGTAAGGCGCAATCGGGTGGCCGGCGACTGTCCGCGCAAGTGCCAGCCTGGGGGCCTTGGGCGTGGCGGGCGTCAGCGTGAGTGCCGCCAGCGGCGCCGCGACCAGCACTGCGCCGACAAACACGCCGAGCGCGAACGGCCGGGCGACCGGTCCGCGGATCGACTTGCCGTCCAACACTCGCGCGACGCGACGGGCCAGCGAGCTCTTCGACGGAGCTACGCCATGCGCACCGAGCAGCAGGCCAGGACATTCGTGGCGGGCGACACCAACGAGAAGCTGGGCATAGTCGGTGTCGACGATGTTCGCGGCCAGAACGGTGTCGTCCGCAGTCTCCTCGCGCAGCTGATGGGCTTCGCGCGCCAGCAGCCAAACGAGAGGGTTGAACCAGAATAGCGCGGTGGCAACCCGGGCCAGCAGCAGCTTGACCCAGTCGAGCCGAGCGACGTGCGCAAGCTCGTGCGCGATGATCGCTTCTGCCTCGTCCGCGGCCTCGACGGCACGGCTGTTGAGCAGGATCACCGGGCGAATCACGCCCCAGCTAATCGGCGAGGCGAGCTCATTGCTGGTGAGCAAGGCGGTGCCGTGCTTGAAGCCCATGCGCCGCTGGGCGCGGGCGAGCGCGCTCAGCCAGTGACCGTCAACCAGGACATCGGCGCGGGCCTGCAAGGCGATCAAGCGGGCGAGAGCGAGGAAAGTGATCAGCAGCAGTATCGCGGCCGGCAGCGCGTAAAGGGCCATGGCGGCGGCAACCGGATTCAGCGATGGCAGAGTCGACGACGCGACCGGCGCAATGCTCTTCGCGGCCGTTGTCGTGACCGCGGGGTTCGTCGCGACGACGGGCGCGGCCGCTGGAGCCGGGACGGTAGCGGCGGGTTCAGCCGCACTGTTGAACAGGGAAGGAGTCTCGATATTCCAGCTTGGGAGCACCAAAGGCGCGAACGCCATCAGGACCAGAGCAAACAAGCCAATGTGGGCCACCCACGAGCGTTCCGCCGCGGAGCGCGACTTCATGAGCTGGAGCAGGCCAAGTGTCAGGCCCGCGATCAGCAACGACTTGAGTGCAATCCCGATGAGGACGGACATTACTGGCCCCCTTTGTCCTTACGTGCCTTGGCAATCATCTTCTCGAGCTCGCTGAGCTCATCTTCCTGGAGCTTGTCCGACATGCCTAGCAATGCGCTTGCGGCGCTCGCCGGCGAGCCGTTGAAGAAGACGCGCACGATCTCGCTCAGCGCCGACTTCTTGGCGACGGTGTCCGAAACCGACGGGCTGTAGAGATAGCCGCGTTCCGATTCGGTCCGCTGCACGAAACCCTTGTCCTCGAGCCGTTTCAGCATCGCGCGAACCGCCGATCCGGTGAGCTGTACCGGCAAGGCGTCGCAGATGTCGGCGACGGGAAGGGCGCCTCTTTCATAAAGGATGTCCACGATCTGGCGTTCGCGCGGCGGAAGCTTGCTGAGCATCATCATCTTTCCTTATCGCGCGAGCAGACTCGTCGCGCTACATTTGTAGCATGTGCTACATTTGTAGCGTGAATGCAAGATGAATGTTTAGCAATCCTGACCCCGCACCGCGCGATCCTTCGACGGACGGCCGGTATATGGCTGCGAAAGTCTGGCGGAGAGGGTGGGATTCGAACCCACGGTGGGCGTGAACCCACGGCGGTTTTCAAGACCGCTGCCTTAAACCACTCGGCCACCTCTCCGCACCCTTTGCTTCTCGGGGCGCGGCGTTCGCTTTGCAAGATGGCTTGGCCACTTCGCGTTAATCCGTTTGGCTCATCCTTTGCGGGACAGGCTGTGCACGACGCGCGATGAACCAAGCTGGCCAGTTCCGCGCTTTGCACTTTAGCCTCATCACTGGTGAAGGAGGGCGTATCCCCGGATGACCGGCTTGTTGATGATCGGATTGGCAGCCGCCTCAATTGGTTCGGCAGCGCCGCCTGTTCAGCTAGCGCAGGCCGATGTGACGACGCCGGCCTACACTGCGGCGCCGATGGATCCCTGGTACGGCTACAAGCTTCGCCTTGCGGCGCTCGCCCGCCAGCAAGGCGTGAGCGAAGCCACGATCCAGGCCAATGTGTTCGGGCTCACGGTCAATCAGCGGGTGATCGAACTCGAACGAACCGAGCCGATCGCCCGGTCGAGCGGCGGCGTGGTTGGCGCCCTCGCTCCTTATTTAAGGTCGCACGTCACATCTTCGCTGATCGCTCGCGGGCGCATGAATTATTCGACGCTCTATGACGGCCTTCGCACAATCGAGGGACGGTACGGCGTCGATTCGGCGGTGCTGCTCGCGATCTACGGGCACGAGACGAGCTATGGCCTGGTTACCGGTAACACCGACCTGCTGCAGGCGCTGGCCAGCCTGGGCTATTACGGTCGCCGCCGCGATTTCTTCGAGAGCGAATTCGTCGCGGCCCTGAAGCTGATCGATCAGGGAATTCCGCGCTGGCGGCTCAAGGGCAGCTGGGCGGGGGCCACCGGCCTTCCGCAGTTCATGCCCTCCGTCGCGCTTCGGCTGCGGGCCGATGGCGACGGCGACGGCTATGCCAACATGTGGTCGGACGAGCTCGACGGGCTCGCCTCGATCGCCAATTACCTGCGCGATGCCGGTTGGAAGCCGAACGTGGCGTGGGGCATTCCGGTAAGGGTGCCGTCCACGCTCAACCGCGCCGCAATCGTCAGCAGGACGACCGCGCCGCGCTGTCCACAAGTCTATCGACGCCATAGCCGCTGGCTGACGATGCGCGAATGGCGTGCCTTGGGCGTGACGCCGACGGGCCGCTCGCTACCGGACAGCGAGATGGCCAGCCTGATCGAGCCGGACGGGCCGGACGCGACCGCTTACCTCCTGACCACCAACTACCGCACGATCCTCGATTACAATTGCTCGAATTTCTACGCGATTTCGGTGGGAGTTCTGGCGGACGCGATTGCGCGGCGATAGACAGCTTGCATCACCTTTGAATCGGGGAAGCTGAATCATCTGATGTCGCGCACCATTATTCTCGCCACTGCCGCTTCGGTCTTGCTCGCCAGCGCCGCGCCCGCCGCTGCTCCGCAGTTCGATACTCCGGCCAAATATGCCTACCTGGTCGACCTTAGCTCCGGCGCGACGCTCTACGAGAAGAATGCGGATGCCCGCATGCCGCCGGCGTCGATGGCGAAGATGATGACCACCGACGTGGCGTTCGAGCTGATCGACAGCGGCAAGCTTCCGCTCAGCAAGATGTGCACGGTGCGGCCGGAGACCTGGCAGAAATGGCACGGCCCCGCGGCGGGCTCGACGATGTTCCTCTCGCCCAATGAGCAGGTCAGCGTCGAGAATTTGCTGAAGGGCATTGTGACGCTGTCGGGCAACGATGCCTCGGTCGTGCTCGCGGAATGCATTGCCGGGACCGAGCAGGCTTTCACCGATTCAATGAATGCGCTCGGCAAGAAGATCGGGCTTACCAACAGCCACTTCGGCACCGCCAACGGCTGGCCAGACAATGGCGTGACCTACGTCTCCGCGCGCGACCTCGCGACGCTGGCGCGGTACGAGATCGAGAACCACTACAAACTCTACAAGGAGTTCTACTCGCTGCCGAGCTTCACCTGGGGCAAAACGCTCGGGTCGAATGCCGACATTACACAGGCCAATCGCAACCCGATCCTGGGCAAGGTGCCGGGCGCCGACGGTCTAAAGACGGGCCACACGGATGAGGCGGGCTACGGCTTCACCGGATCGGCGGAGCAGAACGGCCGCCGCATCGTCCTCGTGCTGGCCGGGCTGGACACCTACAACCACCGCGCCGAGGAATCGGTCAAGTTCATGAACTGGGGCTTCCGCGCGTGGAGCACTCAGCCGGTGGTCGCCAAGGGCCGCCACGTCGGCGAGGCCCA
>JAFBAM010000065.1 GCA_019247755.1 Sphingomonas sp. | reverse complement strand
GTCGCCGGGGAGAGGCGCTGGCGTGCCGCGCAACGCGCCCGCCTTCATTCCATCCCGGCCATTGTCCGCGAGATCGACGACTCGACGACGTCCGAACTGGCCCTGATTGAAAATATCCAACGCCAGGACCTCAATCCGCTCGAGGAGGCCGAGGGCTATCGCCAGCTAGTCCAGGCACACGGCCATACCCAAGATGACATCGGACGATTGGTGCACAAATCGCGCAGCCACGTCGCTAACCTATTGAGACTGCTCGATCTTCCCGAGTTCGTGCGCCAATCGCTATTGAAAGGCGATATCAGTATGGGTCACGCGCGGGCCATTGCGACCGCCGAAGACCCCGAAGAATTGACCCGCGAGATCATCGCCAAAGGCCTTTCAGTCCGTCAGGCCGAGGAGCGGGCGCGGCGCGAGAAGCGACGTCCGGGACCGGGCGCCGACATCGGTCGCGCCAGCGCGCGCAACGCCGCCAAGGCCTTCGACGCCGACCTCGACGCGCTCGAACGCCAGCTGGGCGACATTCTTGGTCTGAAAGTGCAGGTCACGCACAAGGGGCAGGGCGGCAACGTCACGCTTCATTATTCGAGCCTCGATCAGCTCGACATGATCTGCCAGCGCCTCTCCGGCGAGCCGATCTAACTAAAGGCTGCGCGCTTTTCGCGCGATCGCCAGCAGTTCCTCTCCCAGCGCCTCGCGATCCGGTGCCGGCGTGAAGATCAACGACCGCTCGAGCTTCCCGGCGCGGTCCGAAACGGTTGCCAGGTCATCCGCGGACCATTTCGACAGCATCCGTTGGACGCGCGCTTTATCCTTGAAGAACAATGACCTGCCCATTGACGTCAAGACGGCATCCACCCGCTCACCGCGTTCGACGCGCGCTCGCAGCGGTGCGAGCATCAGCAGCCGCCGCTGGAGGGAGCGCACGACCGGAATCGCTTCTGAACCGCCCGCGGGAAGCCGCGCAAGCCCATCGGACAACTCTCCGATCTCTCCACCGAGTGCGAGATCGGCGAGACGCAGGAAATCGCCCTCATTGTTGTCCGCGCCAACCGCGTCGACCACATCCTGGTCCAGCTCCTTCGGCGCTTCCGGCGACGCGCCGACGTACAGCGCAAACTTCTGAAGCTCCTGCGCGACGACTGCCTGGTCGTTGTTGGCGGCGTCCGCCACCCGCATCGCGACCGACGGGCTGACCTTCAGCCCGAACCGCCGGCCAAGGTCGATCACCATCCGCTCTGCGTCCTGCCCCTCCGGCACATAGGATGCGTAAGCAACGCACGCAGGCGACGCCTCGGCGAGCTTCAGCAGCGCAGACGCTTTCGTCAGCGCGCCCGCAATCGCGACCACCGGGCTCGCCACCGCGGCAGCTTCAAGCAGCGCCGCCACGCCTTCCTCAATGTCCTTGGTCGCCGGCTCGATCCAGATGACCCGCTTGCCGCCGAACAGGCTCATCGCGCTGGCTTCGTCGACCAAGCTCGCCGGATCCGACTTTACCGTGCCCGCGGCGACGATGAACTTGCTCGCGCCAAGCGAGTCCAGCAGCCGCGCGGCCAACGCCCTGGACTGCGATTCGTCCTGCCCATGAAACAGATAGAAGCGAACGGCATCGGACGGCTGGTCGACCGCGCGTCCGATGCTGCCCTTGTTGAGCTTCACTTCGCTTTCGCAGTCCGCGACGCGTAGAGCGCGAGCCGCGCGGCGATCTGGTCGGCGACGATGTCGGTCAAATTCTCGAGCGCGGTCTGCTCGGCGGCCACTGTCGCATATTCGGAGCTGACGATATCGATGCCCGCGTCGGAGCCTGCGGTCGCATCGAGCACCACGGTGCCTTTGCCGAGCTCGATCAGCTGATAGCGCGCGCGGAGCGTCCGCCGCTCCTGCGAAGCCGCGCGGTCGCGGCGAAGGCCAAAGGCGACGATATTGTCGTCGAGCGTGACATCGAGGCGGTACCGCGCCTGCTCGGGCGCACTAACGCCGAGGCGGTCGACCAGCTTGGTGCGCATCAGCCAGCCGCCCTTGCCGTCGATTGGGCCAACCGACACCGATCCCAGCGTCGTCGCAACCGCGCCCGCGTTTCCACCTTGGTACAGAGGCTGCAACCCGCAGCCGGATAGCGCGAAGAGTGCCAGGGCCAAGGCGGAGCGCCGCATCATGCGACGATATTCACCAGCCGGTCCGGAACCACAATCACCTTGCTTGGGATCGCGCCATTCAGCTGGCGCTGGACCTTGTCGGACGCAAGCGCGAGCGCCTCGGCTGCGGCACGGTCAAGGCCGCGCGGCGCGTTCAAAGTGTCGCGGAGTTTGCCATTGACCTGCACCGCCAACGTCACCTGGTCATCCACCAGAAGCGCCGGATCGAAGCTCGGCCAGGCGGCATCCGCGATCATATTCGTCTCACCAAGCGCGGCCCAGGCTTCCTCCGCCAGGTGCGGCGCCGCCGGTGCCGCGAGCAGGATCAGCGTTCGGATCGCTTCTGCCCGTGTCGCTGAAGGCTTCGCTTTTTCGATCGCGGTCGTCAGCTCGTAGAGCTGGGCAATCGCCTTGTTGAACTGCAGCCCTTCGATCGCTTCGCCGACCGCGGCGATAGTCCGGTGGAGCTTGCGCTCCAGCGCCTCGTCTTCGCCTTCGCCGTTCACATCGCTGGTCGCCAAGCGCCACAGCCGCTGGACGAAGCGCGAAGCGCCCTCGATCCCCCCTTCCGACCATTCGAGGTCGCGCTCGGGCGGGCTGTCGGACAGCATGAACCAGCGGACCGCGTCGGCGCCGTACTTCGCCAGGATCGGCTCGGGGTCGACCGTGTTGCGCTTCGACTTCGACATCTTCTCGACGCGGCCCGGGGTCACGGGATGGCCGCTCTCGATGTGCACCCAATCGTCGCCATCCTTGCGGACTTCGTCAGGGCTCAGCCAGCTGCCGTCGCCCGCGCGATACGTCTCGTGGGTGACCATGCCCTGCGTGAACAGGCCCTTAAACGGTTCGTCGACGCCGATCCTGCGGAGCTTCTTCAGCGCCCGGGTCCAGAAGCGCGCGTAGAGCAGGTGCAGGATCGCGTGCTCGACGCCGCCGATATATTGCGCAACCGGCAGCCACTTCTCGACTTCGGCACGGTCGAACGGACGATCGTCCGGCTGGCTCGCGAAGCGCATGAAGTACCAGCTCGAATCGACGAACGTGTCGAGCGTATCCGTCTCCCGGGTCGCCTTGCCGCCGCATGACGGGCAATCGACGTCGCGCCACGTCGGATGGCGGTCAAGCGGATTGCCGGGCTTTTCGAAATCGATGTCGTCGGGCAGCACGACCGGCAACTGGTCGCGCGGCGCGGGTACCACGCCACATTCCTCGCAATGGATGAAGGGGATCGGCGTGCCCCAGTAACGCTGGCGCGAGACTCCCCAGTCGCGAAGCCGATACTGGACTGTGCCTTTGCCCCAACCGGCAGTTTCGGCGCGGCGAATGACTTCCGCCTGCGCCTGCTCGGTCGTCAGCCCATCGAGGAATTGTGAATTGACCGCGACGCCGTACGCATTCTCGGCTTCGCTGCCGATCGGCTCGGAAGCGAGATCCGCGCTGGCCGCGACCACGCGCTTGATCGGCAGCTCGTATTTCTTCGCGAATTCATAGTCGCGCTGGTCGTGGCCCGGCACGCCGAACAGCGCGCCGGTGCCGTAATCCATCAGCACGAAGTTCGCGATGTAGACCGGCATCCGCCACTCGGAGTCGAGCGGGTGAACCACCTCGACGGAAGTGCGATAGCCCTTCTTCTCCTGAGCCTCGATCTCCGCCAGGCTGGTGCCCCCGCGCTGGCATTCAGCGATGAACTCGGCGGCCTCCGGGTCGGTCGCGGCAATCGCCTCGGAAATCGGATGGCCGGCCGCGATCGCCACGAAGCTCGCGCCGAAGATCGTGTCGGGCCGGGTCGTGAAGACTTCGACGTCTGCGATGCTGTCGATCGGCTGAGCAAGGCGGAAGCGGAAATCGAGCCCCTTGCTCTTGCCGATCCAATTCTCCTGCATCAGCCGGACCTTGTCGGGCCAGTCCTTCAGGTCCTTCAGCCCCCCGAGCAGCTCATCGGCGAAGTCGGTGATCTTCAGGAACCATTGCGAGAGCTTTCGCCGCTCGACCAGCGCGCCCGACCGCCAGCCGCGGCCGTCGATCACCTGCTCGTTCGCAAGCACGGTCATGTCGACCGGGTCCCAATTGACCTCGCTCTCCTTGCGGAACACCAGGCCGGCGGCGAACAGGTCGAGGAACAGGGCCTGCTCGTGGCCATAATAATCCGGCTCGCAGGTGGCGAGCTCGCGCGACCAA
>JAFBAM010000022.1 GCA_019247755.1 Sphingomonas sp. | reverse complement strand
TTCTCGGCCAATCCTTCGTCGGATTGAACGGCGGGCCCAACTTCAGCCCGAACCAAGCCGTGAGCTTCATGGTCGTGACCGAAAGCCAGGAAGAGACCGACCGCTATTGGAACGCCATCACCAGCAACGGTGGTGAAGAGAGCATGTGCGGCTGGTGCAAGGACAAATGGGGCTTCTCGTGGCAGCTCACGCCCCGCGTCCTGCTCAACGCAACAACCAGCTCCGACAAGGCGGCTGCGCAGAGAGCGTTCCAGGCGATGATGACGATGAAGAAGATCGACATCGCCAAGATCGAAGCCGCGCTCAAAGGAGAGACCGCCGATGCGTAAGCTGACAGCCGCGATCTTCATCTCGCTCGACGGCGTCATGCAGGCGCCGGGCGGCCCCGAAGAGGATCCCACCGCCGCCTTCGACCTCGGCGGATGGGTGGCTCCTTATTGGGGTGAAAGCCCGTTCGACGACGTCATCATGGGCGAATACGACTTATTGCTCGGCAAGCGGACCTACGACATCTTCGCCGCTTACTGGCCCGATAACCGGGACAATCCGATCGGCGAGAAATTCCAGCGCATCAATAAATATGTGCTCACGCATTCTGGCGAGCCGCTGGAATGGGAAAACAGCTTCAAGCTGTCGGGCGACACCGCCGACGCGGTGTCCGAGCTCAAGCGTAGGGAAGGCCGCGATCTTCTCATCCAAGGCAGCAGCACGCTTTACGCACCACTGCTGTCCGCCCGACTGGTCGACCGGCTTATCCTCATGCGTTTCCCCGTGCTGTTGGGCAAAGGCAAGCGCATCTTCAACGGTTCGGAAAAACCCGGCGCAATGAAGCTGGTCGATCACGCGGTGTCGGACAAAGGCGTCGTTTTCACGGCCTACGAACCCGCGGGCGAGGTCCAGACCGGAACGTTCGAGACCAAGGAACCAAGCAAGGCGACCCTCGAGCTGCGTGAGAAGATCAAGGCAGGCGCCTGGTGACCCTCCAACTCTACGGACACCCCTTCTCGTCTTACACCTGGAAGGCACTCATCCCGCTTTACGCGAACGACACGCCGTTCGAGTTTCGCGCGATCGACCCGTCGGAGCCGAAATTCGAAAGCTTCTGCGGCAGAGTACACCCGTCGGGCCAGTTCCCCGTGCTGGTCGACGGTGACGCGATCATTGTCGAAGCTAGCTCGATCGTCGAGTATCTCGCGGTGCATCATCCCGGGCCGGCTCCGCTGATCCCGGACGACCCAGCCGAAGCCGTCGTGGTGCGGATGCTCGACCGCGTGTTCGACCATTATGTGATGGGCAACATGCAGCGGATAACGGCCGCTTATTTCGTCAACAGGGACGATCCTGCGGCAGGTGGCCTGCGAGACGCGCCGATTGAGACTGAGATCGACGCAGCCAAGGTGATGCTGCGCAAGGCTTATGCATGGCTTGAGCGATGGCTGGCCGCAAATACCCTGCCCCCGCACGTTTCGCTGGTGACCTGCGCGGCAGCGCCATCTCTATTCTATGCCGACTGGATGGATCCAATCCCGGCGGATTGCCGGCGCCTCGCGGCACTGCGTGCCGAACTGCTCGCGCTCCCGCCCGTCGCGCGCTGCGTCGATGACGCTCGTCCTTACCGCGCCTATTTCCCACCGGGCGCTCCCGACCGGGATTAGGCGAAAGCGGCCGATTTTCGCAGCAGCTGATAGGCTTCGATCACTTCGCCGAGCTTGCCTTCGTGACTTCGGTCGCCGCCATTCTTGTCGGGGTGGTAGCGGCGCACCAGCGACGAATAGCGCTGGCGCAGCTGGTGGCGGTCGGTCTCCTCGCCGAGCCCGAGCACTGACAGCGCCCGCCGTTCGCCCTTGCTGAATCGCGACGGCTGCTGCGGCTTGCGGATGTGGCCGAACCGGCCGGAGATTGCCTCAAGCGGATCGGCGAAATCGCCCCATGCGGGCGGCGGGTCGGCACCGTTGTGCGCGAACTTGCGGCTTGGGCGTTCCCACCCGGCCAAAGGGCCCTGAGCATGCTGGATCTCG
>JAFBAM010000259.1 GCA_019247755.1 Sphingomonas sp. | reverse complement strand
GCCCGGCGGCCAATCTGCGCCGCGTTGGCGGGCTTCTTGCGCTCGGCTTCGAGGGTGGATTGCTGGCGGAAGGCGTGAAGCAACTCCTCGGCTCCGCCAAAGGTCGCGAGACCTTCGATCTGCCAGGTGTAGCGCATGTCGCCGGTCCCATCGGTGGCCAGCTCGTCCTTCGCCCTCGCCTTCTTTTTCGTCGCCGTCGTGGTCGCCGCGGGCTGAGGCGGCGGCGCCGTGTCGCTGGCCTTTAGGTCCGGCCAGGCGACGCCAAGGTCCGGCATAGGGTCCATAGGCGCGCTAGGGTCCAGCTCGGCCGCATCGGGCGGCGGCGGAGGCGGAGATGGCAGAACGGTCTGAGCGAACCCCTGCGAGGGGACGAGCGCAAGCACGGCTGCCGCGCCCAGCAGCCGCGCGGCTTCCAGCCTAGAACCCCGCCCGATCATTCAAGCCGAGAGTAGCCAGCGCTCCTGAATGGCGCCAGTCCGTTCGGCTCCTCTTTATTGGCTTAGTGGATGGTGCCGATCACTTCGTCGCAGCTGAGCGTCGCAATGACGCGCTCGATCTGCCGCCAATGGCAGAAGCGGGCCACGTTGCCGTCGTCGCGGCTGCGCTCGGCGCGCGCCGCTGCCTCGAAGCCGGCATCGTCGCCATAGCGTTCGATCAGGTCCGATGCGTCGCGAAGTGCGACCCGGCCATGGATGAAGATATTCTCCATGGCGCCGTCTTACGCGCGGGGCCGTTTCGGGACTGCGGACGAACAGCGTCAATGCATCGTGAACCATGATTCGGTTGGCGCGGCCGCGCTGGCTCTGCCATGGGCGCGCGATGCCAAGCACAGCAAGAGCCGGAGGCTGCTTCCTCACCATCTGCATCCTCGCCGGCTTCCCGCTCGGCCTCGCCATCGGAAACCCGATGAAGGGCATATTGATCGGCGTTGGCGTCGGCATCGTGCTCGCGGTCGCGACCTGGCTTATCGACCGCGCCCGGCGCGGTTCCTAGACGATCCGCCGCCCCGACCAGATCACGCGACCGATCGGCTTGATGTCCTTCAACGGGCAGTCTGGCCAGTCGGGATAGGCGGGATTGTCGGACTGGACAGTCACTCGCCGTCCCACCGGGTTTAGAGCGAGGCGCTTCACGACGAGCGCGTCGTCGATCCGTAGCACGTAGATCCCATCGCGAAGCCGGTCGCTCGAATCGCCGAGGTCGACGAGGATGTCGTCGCCGGCGTTCAGCGTCGGCGCCATCGAATCCCCCTCGACCCTGACGATCGAGAGATTGCTCGCCGGACTGGCCGTCAGCGCTTTCAGCCACCTTTCGTCGAATGCGAAATAGGGTTTGCCGAGTTCCTCGGTGACCAACGCACCCGGGCCGGCCGAGACCGTCACCGGATGGCGCTTCACGGTCGCCAGGCCCTTGGACGTCGCACGCTCGGCGGGCCCGCCGAGCAGCTCCTCGGGAACGTCGAAGTACCGGGCGAGCTTCCGCCGCTCGTCTTCGCCCAGCCGCTTGGGCACGCCCCGCCGCACATATTGCTGGATGTAGGCCGGGTTGCGTCCGAGCATTCGGGACAGGCCGGCAAAATCCTCCGCGCGCTCGGCGCACAGGCGCTCAAGGACAAGGCGGGGGTCGTTCACCATTAATGCCTTCTTAGTAGTGATAGGAAACTCCCTAGACAAGTAGGAATTGCGTTGGAAGTTAATGGGCAGCCGAGTCGAAATGAGGCTTTAAGGGAAACGACCTGTGAATCTGCTTAGGGATGTCGAAAAATTTCTGCGCCGAAGTGAAACTGCCCCCACCCGTTTTGGGCGGGATGCCGTTGGCGATCCGCGATTTGTCTTCGATTTGCGCAACGGCCGCGACCCGCGGCCGCAAACGGAGGAGCGCGTGCGCGCCTATATTGAGGCGGTGGCGCAATGAACCGCATTCCGATGTCGACGTGGGCGTCCGCACTGCTTCGCGCCTTGATCGCAAGATCGCGCGCGCCGCGCGATAGGATTTTGCTTAGCGATATCCGATCTACCGACTGGCAGTCCCTGACCTTCGACGGCGAGCGGCACGAGATCGAGCTTCGTGTCCCCGGACCCAATTCGCGCGAAATCGTCGACCGCATGTGCGACCGGCTCGAGGATGCGGAGTTCGCTATTCCCGGCGTGATCGTCGCCGATATTCGAGTGGCAGAAGGTCCGGCGCTCGCGCTTGACGGATCGACGACGGTGAAGATCGAAGCGCTGACGATCGCAGCCGATTAGCGAAGCGACCTGCGAAGCTCGGCAAGCGCATCTGACAGGGCCTGCGACGCGTCGGGTTGCGCAGCTGCCGAGCCTTGCCGGAGATGATCGTCGATCTTCGTCTTCAGCTGGCCCGCGGTCGGCATCGCCTTGCGATCGAAGAGGCGGACGACGCGGGACTCCGGTCCGATTTCGGCAAGCACGTCATCGAGCACAAGGAGGTTGTCCTCTTCTTCCGGCACCAGCTCTTCGGATGCCTGGAGCCGATCCTCATCGGTCAAGGCCAGTTCGTCGGCGACGCGCTCGGTCAACAGTAGCTCGTCAACCGGCTCCAATTCGTCGATTTCGCGGAGATCGAAGGCCCGGACTTTGAACCGGGGGCCGCGACTGGCGAAGGCCTTAAGGCCTCGGCTGCACAGCAGATGGGCGGCGATCGCGGCGGCGGCGGCGCAGACGGCAAGCTCGGGCAGCGACACCAAGGGACGGAGGCCCGCGTAAGCAGCATAGCCGGCCGCCGCCCCGAAGAGGATCGAAGCAAGGCGGTCCGCGCCGGTTTCGATTCTATCGATCTGGCCCGCGTCCATGGGGCAGGCAGATAGGCCAAATAGGTTGATAGTCGGTTAGGCGGGAAGCTCGCTCGGATCGCGAACTTGGCGAACTTCCGGAAGTTCAACGATGAGGTCGATGAGCGCCGAAGTGAAGGCTTCGACGTCGTCCGGATTGCGGCTGGTGACCAGATTCCCGTCCGTCACCGCGGCCCGGTCGACGACGTCCGCGCCGGCATTCCGAAGATCGGTGCGGATCGAGGGCCAGCTCGTCGCCGTCCGCCCGCGCAGTAGATCGGCTTCGACCAGCAACCAGGGGCCATGGCAGATGGCCGCGATCGGCTTTCCCTGACGATCGAAGGCCTTGATCAGCTCGATGACGTTGCCGTGCATCCGGAGCTGGTCCGGATTGCGGACGCCGCCGGGCAAAATCAGCGCATCGAAATTGTCCGGATTGACCTCCTCGATGGTGAGGTCGGGCCGGATCGTCTTGCCAGGATCGTCGTGGACGGTGGCCTGGATCGGCTGGCGGTTCAGCGACGCCAGCAGGACCTCGGCGCCGCCCTTCTGAAGAATCTCGCGCGGGCCGAACAGCTCCCATTCCTCGAAACCGTCAGTGGCGACGATCAGCACTCTCGATCGAGATATTTCCGGCATCGGAACAACCTTCCCTGGCGCTCGCTTATTCGCCTCGATGAGCGAAGAGAAGCGCAATGGAGCCAGACTGAGGCACAGCAGCGACGGCGAGCCGGGCTACACGCGCCGGCGGCACGGCCGTTACTGGCAATATTTCGATGCTGACGGAAAGCGCGTCACCGATCGCGAGGAGATCGATCGCCTCAACGCCATCGCCTTGCCACCGGCCTACGAGCAGGCGTGGTTCTGCAAGGACGCCAACGGGCACCTGCAGGCGACTGGCGTCGATGCCCGCGGCCGCAAGCAATACCGCTACCATCACGACTTCCGCGCCCGGCGCGACAAGAAGAAGTACACGGGCACGCTCGAGTTCGGCGCTGCGCTGCCCAAGCTGCGGAAGAAGGTGGCCGCCGACCTCAAGAAACCGCCGCTCAGCCGCGACGCCGTCCTCGCTGCCGTCGTCCGCCTGCTCGACACCGAATATCTGCGCGTCGGCAACGAGCAATATGCGCGGCAAAACAAAAGCTACGGCGCCACCACCTTGCGCTCGCGGCATGTGAAGCGGCGAGGCAACAAGCTGCTGATGCGCTTCACCGGCAAGCACGGGATCTTACACGAGGTTCCGATCACCGATTCCAGCCTCAAGCGCATCGTCGCCAAATGCGACGACCTGCCCGGCCAGCACCTGTTCCAGTATATCGGCGACGAAGGCGATGCCTGCCCGGTCACGTCGGCGGACGTGAACGATTATATCCGCGAAGCGAGCGGCGGCGATTTCACGGCCAAGAACTTCCGCACCTGGGGCGCCAGCGTCATCGCTTTCGACCAGATGCTGATCGCGATCGAGAATGAGAAGGCAAAGATCAGCCTGAAAACGGTGCTCGAGCCGGTCGCCGAGGCATTGGGGAATACGCCCGCTATCAGCCGCAAATCCTACGTCCATCCCAAGCTGATCGACGCGGCTCGCGAGCGGCCGCGCGACCCGCTTGGCGGGATGGAACGGCCGCGTGGACGGAAATACCTCTCATCGGCTGAGGTCGGACTGCTCGACTTTCTCGCCGGCAAGAAACGCCGCCCGAAGAATGCGAAGGACATAGAGAAGGCCGCAGATGCGGCGGTGAAAGCTGCTGGAACGAAAGGGCCTGCCGCCGTCAGGCCGGCGACAGAGCGGGCCCAAGCCTCCGCTTGATTGCTGCCCCGCTCAAAGCCAAGACGGCGGCCATGGGGGTTGAGCATTTATCTGGCTGGCTGGAGGCCAACCGCGACGGGCTGATGATCGGCCTTGCGGTCGGCGCCGGGCTCGTCGCCCTGATGCTCCTGCTTCGAACCTTGGGCGAACGCACTGTCAGGCGTGACCCGGACGGGATGAGCTGGCGGACCGTGATCGGCCGGGTGTTGGCGAAGACCAGCCTCGCCTTCATGATCCTCGCCGCGGCGGACGTGGTCTCCAACTATGCCGAGCTGCCGCACAAGGCTGCACGCCTGATCGATATCGGCTTCATCATCGCCTTCGCGCTTCAGGGCGCGGTCTGGGTGCGGGAACTGACCCTGGGCGTGATCGGCCGCCGGGTCGCCGAGGAGAATGGGTCTGGAGCGCTCGCCAATGCGATGGCGATCATCCGCGTGCTGGTCAGCGTCACCTTATTCGCGATCGCCGGAATCCTGATTCTCGACAATCTCGGCGTGAACGTGACGGCGTTGGTCGCCGGCCTTGGCATTGGCGGCATCGCAATCGGCCTCGCAGCGCAAGGAATCTTCTCCGACCTGTTCGCCGCCCTCGCCATCCTCTTCGACAAGCCCTTCAAGAAGGGCGACACGATCCGCTACGACCAGAGTACCGGCGTGGTCGAACGCATCGGCCTCAAGACCACGCGGCTTCGCTCGCTGACCGGCGAGCAGCTGGTGATGGCCAACACCAAGCTGCTGGAGCGCGAGATCCATAACATGGCGGCGGCAAAAGCGCGGCGGATGACGCTGTACGTCGCGGTCGGGATCGATACGCCGGCGGCCAAGCTGGCCCGAATCCCGGAAATCGCGTCCGCGGCAGTTGAAGAGCGTGACAGCTGCAAGCTTGTGCGCTGCGTCGCGAACGGTGTCGGCTCGGGCGCGATCGCGTTCGAGCTCGTCTATGACGACAAGGCGCTGGACAATAACCGGAGCGCCGAGAATCGCTCGGCGGTGCTGCTCGACTTCATTGCCAAGCTCCGCGCGGAAAAGATTCAGATTCTTCGGGCGTCCGACGTCTCGCCGCCGCTGGCGCCTTTCTGATTGCGTCTTATTCACACGGCTGCAAATAAGCGACCATGCCGCTCGCCAGCCTTGAGGAAATCCGTGCCAGAGTCGGCGAGGAAATCGGTACTTCCTCCTGGCTGACTGTCGACCAGGCCCGGATCGACACTTTCGCCGAGGCGACCGAAGACCAGCAATATATCCACGTCGATGCGAAAGCCGCCGCGAAAACACCATTCGGCGGCACGATCGCGCACGGCTTCCTGTCGCTATCCCTGCTGTCGCGCATGGGCGCCGAAGTCTTCCTCTACCCGTCCGGCGTGAAGATGGCGCTCAATTACGGTCTCGACCGGGTCCGGTTCCTGGCGCCCGTAAGGTCGGGCAAGCGCATCCGCGGCCGCTTCACTCTTGACTCGGTCGAGGAGAAAGCGCCGGGGCAATTGCTGTTCCGCTATACCGTCACGGTGGAGATCGAAGGCGAGGAAAAGCCCGCGCTGACCGCCGCCTGGCTCGGGCTGTTGTTCATTTGAGGAGACTTTGATGCGTGACGCCGTGATCGTTTCGACTGCCCGGACCCCGATCGGGCGCGCTTACAAGGGTGGCTTCAACGCGACGCCGGGACCGACGCTCGGCAGCTTCTCGCTGAAGCCGGCGATCGAACGTGCCGGCATTGACGCGGGTGAAGTCGACGACGTCGTGTGGGGCGCGGTGCTGACGCAGGGCACGCAGTTCGGCAATATCGGACGCCAGGTCGCGCTGCGCGCCGGCTGCCCCGTCGGCGTGTCGGGCATGACGATCGACC
>JAFBAM010000146.1 GCA_019247755.1 Sphingomonas sp. | reverse complement strand
AAAATAAAGCAGCCCAGCCGAAGGGGTGGCTGGGCTGCTCACTAAGCGCGCCTGGGAGTCGGGGAGCAAAGCGCGCGGGGGACAATCGAACTTAGATATCGATGCCAGCTGCAATCGCCTCGAGCTTGCGGACGCGCTCACGAAGGTCCGCCATCTCGATCCGGTTTCCGGCCGGGGGAAGGTGCCGGTCGCCGACGTCGTGGGTCAGCTCGAACCGCTTGAGGTCCAGCCAGCCGTTCCACGCTTTAAGCCCTGCCCAGCTTGCGCCGCCGATCCCGGCGATGACGCTGGCGCTCAGAACTCCAATCGAAAACACGTCCATCACTTTTCCTCCTGGCGGAGCGCTTCGATCTCGCGCGCCAGCTCTTCATTCTGGGTGTTGATGTGATGATCGATCGCCATCAGCCGGCGGTCCGTCTCGTCGAGATCGTGGACCATCGCGTGGGTGGTCGGCTGGCGGCGGACAATCTCGCCCATGCGGTCGAAGTCGCTCATCCGCCTGCTGCCGCTGACGTTCTTGCGCTTCTGGACCGCGAGGTAGATGCCGATCGCGGCATAAGCGAGCAGCGTCAGCTTGAAGCTGATGAAGATCGCGGCGGCGACGAAGCCGATGCGGATGAAGGTCGGGTCGACCCCGGTCATTCCGCCGATCGTCGAGGCGACGCCGGCCACCTTCGCATCCTTGCGGTCGAGCGAATACGGATATTTCCGCGCCATCGTCATAATCCCCTTCCTTCCCTTAATTCACCCGCGCCTTCAGCGCGGCCTTGAGGCTTTCCAGCTCGGCGTCGATCTTCTCGTCGGCGCGCAGCTGGTCGATTTCGTCTTCGAGCGTCGTGATGCCCAGCGCCTCGCAACGCCCTTCGGCGAAGTCGGCGCGGCGCTCGAGCAGCTCGAACTTGGCGAAGGCATCCGCGGTGCGGCTGCCGTGCATGATCTCGCGCGCCCGGGCCCGGGTGACGGCGCTCTCGAAGCGGGCCGCGATCGCATTCTGGCGAGCGCGCGCTTCGCGGAGCTTGCCCTGGAGCTTGGCGATATCCGCCTCGTAACCCTTCAGCACCTGCTCGAGCTGGTTGAGCTCGTCGCGGAGGCCGTCGGCCATTTCCGCAGCCTTCTGCCGCTCGACCAGCGCCGCCTTGGCGAGGTCCTCGCGATCCTTGCTCAGCGCCAGCTCGGCCTTGCCGGTCCAGTCGGACTGCAGCTCGTCGAGCCGGCCAACCGCGCGGCGGATCTCCTTGATGTCGGCGATCGAGCGGGCGGCTGTGGCGCGAACCTCGACCAGGGTCTCTTCCATCTCGAGGATGATCATGCGGATCATCCGCGCCGGGTCTTCGGCCCGATCGAGAAGCTCGGTCATGTTCGCCGCGAAAATGTCACGAGCGCGGCTGAACACTGGACCGCTTAGCCAGCCGGCGACGGGAGCGAAACGCCCGCTGCTCGGCTCGGACTCTACCTCGACCAGGCGAGGCGTGCGGACCGGGACCTTGGCTTCAAGAACTTCGAGTTCAGGCATTGACGGTGACCTTTACGGGGTTGGCATTCGCCTGGGCCGGACCGACGGCCGCGCCAATGGCGACGGTGCTCATCAGGAGCGCGCCGAACATGGCGACCAGGGTGCGGGTGAACTGCGACTGCGACGACATTGGTAATCTCCCTTTTTTGATCCGCGTTTCACTGGCGGACCGATGTCAGCTACTAATCAAGGAGCGTGCCAATCCCGGAAAACCGCCAAAAACGTGCGACAGAGGGCTCAGCTGGTGGAATTTCCCAACCAAGAATTGGTGTGGAATCCCACGGGTCGGTTGGGAACATTCGCTACCCGCGGCGCGTCGAACCCTCAGACATCGTGAGGGAGTTGAGTGATGCTGGGCAAGCTTGCGGGCGCGTGGCTGGGAGAGAAGATCGTCGGTGAGAACAAGGGCGCGAAAGGCGCGATCCTCGGATACGGCGCGGCGTCGCTGGCCAGGCGCAGCGTGCCGACACTTGCGGCGCTGGCTATAGGCGGATGGGCGTACCGGCGTTGGCGCGACAAGCGCCGCGGCGCGCCGTCCTATCCTTCGGACGCTTCGCCTTCCTGAGCGTCGGCCTCGGGGGCGCTTTCGAAATAGGGCTCGACCTGGCCCTTCAGCTT
>JAFBAM010000244.1 GCA_019247755.1 Sphingomonas sp. | reverse complement strand
GCGTCGGAGGTGATGTTCTTCCTCGCCTGGTTCTGGGCTTTCTTTGACAGCGCGCTCTTCCCGTCCGCGGTGGATGCGGTCGGCCACGTCTGGCCGCCCAAGGGCGTCGAAGTCCTGAATCCCTGGGGCTTCCCGCTGCTCAACACCATGATCCTGCTTTGTTCGGGCACGACCGTGACCTGGGCGCACCATTCGCTGATCCACGGCAATCGCGACGGGCTGAAGCTTGGGCTGTTGCTGACGATCCTGCTCGGCCTGCTCTTCACCAGCGTCCAGGCCTGGGAATATGCGCACGCGCCGTTCGCCTTCAAAGGCAGCATTTACGGCTCGACCTTCTTCATGGCGACCGGCTTCCACGGCTTTCACGTCATCGTCGGCACCATCTTCCTGACGGTCTGCCTGGCTCGCGCGTACAAGGGTGATTTCACGCCCCGTCAGCACTTCGGGTTCGAGGCTGCGGCCTGGTACTGGCACTTCGTCGACGTCGTGTGGCTGTTTCTGTTCACGTCGATCTACCTCTGGGGCGGCTGGGGCGCGCCGCACGCGGGGTGACCCGATTGTCGCCGCTCAGCGCGGCGATCACGGGCAAATGCCCCAAGTGTGGTGAGCGTACCCTGTTCGACGGCTGGGTAAGCTTCGCTTCCAAATGTCGCGCGTGCGGGTTGGATTTCTCCAGCTTCAACGTCGGCGACGGACCCGCCGCCTTCCTGATCTTCATCGTCGGGACAATCACGGTGGTCGGTGCGCTGGTTGTTGACGGCGCCTTCTCACCTCCCTGGTGGGTACATCTCGTCTGGATCCCGGTCGCGACAGCCCTGACCATCGGGGGACTGCGCCTCTCGAAGGCTTGGCTGATATGGCAGGAATATCGGCACCGGGCACGCGAAAGCAGGATCGCGCCATGATCCGCCGCCTGCCGATTGTCCCCACCATCATCGTCGCCGTGGCGGTGGCAGCGATGATCGGGCTCGGCCTTTGGCAGCTCCTCATCAGGGCGCCGCAAAAGGAAGCTTTGCTTGCCAGATATTTGCAGGCCCAGAATCAGCCGCCGATCGAATTCCCGACCGCACCTATAGGCAACGCACAGCTGCCGCTGTTTCGTCATGCGACCGGTAATTGTCTCCGTCCCGTCGGTCAGCGCGTTCAGGCTGGCGAGAATGACTCCGGCGAGCCGGGCTATGTCCACATCGTCGATTGTGCGACCGGTGCCGAAGGGCCGGGGATGAGCGTCGAAGTCGGCTGGTCGAAAGACCCGAATGCCAAGGTCAATTGGTCCGGCGGATTGGTCAGCGGCATTATCGCCCCCGATCGCGTGAGGCGGATGCGGCTGGTCGCGGCGAGCGCTCCGCCGGGACTGGAGCCGAGCGCGCCACCGTCGCTGTCGAGCATTCCGAACAACCATCGCTCCTACGCCGCGCAATGGTTCGCGTTCGCGCTCACCGCGCTCGTGATCTATGGGCTCGCCGTGAGGAAGCGGTTGAACGCCCGATGATGCAGCTTACGACCCTCGGTAACGGCCTCCGGGTCGCAAGCCGTCCGATGGCGAGCGTCGAGACCGTGGCGGTCGGTCTCTATGCCCCTACGGGCTCTCGCTACGAGTCCGACCGGTGCAACGGCATCGCCCACCTGTTCGAGCATATGGTCTTCAAGGGGGCTGGCGGGCGTTCGGCGCGGCAGATCAGCGAAGTCATTGAAGACGTCGGTGGCGATCTCAACGCATCGACCGACCGCGAGCTTACGGCCTTCTATGCAAGCCTGCTGGCGCCCGACCTCGCGCTCGGCGTCAGCCTTCTCGCCGACCTGATCCGCCGCCCTCACTTCGAGCCGCAACACCTCGAGCTCGAGAAGAAGGTCGTGCTTCAGGAACTGGCCGAAGCGCGGGATACGGCGTCCGACATCGTCTTCGACAATCTTCAGGAGGCCGCGTTTCCCGGTCAGCCGCTCGGACGCCCCGTGCTTGGGGGTGAGGAGACGCTCGAAGGAATTGATGTCGATGACCTCCAGGATTGGCTGAGCACTCAATATTCCCCTTCCAGCCTGCTCCTGGTCGCGGCGGGCAAGCTCCAGCACCAGGCATTGGTGGACCTCGCGGAGGCAGCCTTGGGCGACATGGTCCCCGGCGAGCCATCGGCAGCCCAAGGTGCCCGCTTCATCGGCGGACAGCGCTTCGAGCGCCGCAAGGGCGAGCAGGCGCATATTGCGCTAGCGATGCCCGCACCGGCGTGGGGGGCGCCGGACGCGTATGCGTCGCAATTGTTCGCGGACGTGGCGGGGGGCGGCTCTTCTTCGCGGCTGTTCCAGCAGCTTCGTGAGGAACAGGGACTTGCCTACTCGGTTTCGGCGGGCACGCAGAACTTCGCCGATTGCGGGATGATGTGGGCTTATGTTGCGGCGCATCGCGGCAACGCCGGTCGCGTGCATCAGGAGATTGAGCGGGTCCTGGTCGAAGCTGCGCTTGGTCTCGAGCAGCGTGACCTCGAGCGCGCGCGCAACCTTGCCAAGGCCGGAATGATGATGAGCCTCGAGAGCTGCTGGGGCCAAGCGAGCTACGTCGCCACGCGGCTGCTTCGCGACGGAAGGCTGGTCGAGCCGAACGAGATCGTCCAACGGCTCGATCGAGTGACGCTGGATGAGGTCCGCGATGTCGGCGCGCGAATGCTGGCCGGACCGCGTGCGCTGTCGTCGGTCGGCGCCAGGCTCGCGCTGGCGGCGTGACAGGTCTCACGACGATCATTGCCGAGCCTTGGGCGGACTGGGGCCTGCTCGACTGCGGCAATGGGCAGAAGCTCGAGCGTTATGGATCGATCACCGTCGTGCGGCCTGAGCCGCAAGCGATGTGGGCGCCGGCCCGCGACGATTGGGACCCGGATGCGACCTTCGTCCCGGGCTCGGACGAGGAGGGCGGAGGCCGCTGGGTCCAGCATCGCCCAGTCCCGCGACAGTGGGAGCTTGGCCGTGATGGCGTGAAGTTCAACGCCTCCCTTACGCCGTTCCGGCACCTGGGATTCTTCCCCGACATGTCGCCGCAATGGGACTGGATGCGTAAGCGCGCGAACGATGCGGACGTGCTCAACCTGTTCGGCTACACCGGCGTCGGCTCGCTGCTGCTGAGCGAGGCTGGCGCCCGGCTGGTCCACGTCGATGCGTCGAAGAAGTCGGTCGAGCAGGGCAAGGGGAACGCTGAACTGTCGGGGATGACCGAGCGTTCCATCCGCTGGATCGTCGACGACGCGACGAAGTTCACCGCGCGCGAAGTGCGGCGCGGGCGCCGCTACGACGGCATATTGCTCGATCCGCCAAAGTTTGGGCGTGGGCCCGAGGGGGAGGTCTGGCGGCTGGAGGAGAATCTCGCGCCGTTGCTGGCGGACTGCCTTAAGCTCCTCGACGAAAACAGCCGCTTTCTGGTGCTCACCGTCTATGCAGTGCGGATGTCTGCGCTGGCGATTGGCGAGCTCGTGAAGCAGACTCTTGGTGACCTCGGCGGAACCATAGAGATGGGCGAAATGGCGGTCCGCGAAGAGGCAAGAGGACTGCTGCTCCCGACCGCAATCTTTGCGCGCTGGTCTAGGTCCTAGCAGCGCGAAGCGCCGCCGCGGTGACGAAGGGTGATCCGGCGAGCAGCAGGATCGAGATCGCAGCTTCAAGCGCCATGGCTTGATTGCCGCCGTCGCCGCAAAATGCCGCTGCGAAGATCAGCAGCGGCACTGCAAGAGGTAATAGCAGTAGCCCGGCCATCGAACCGGCGCGGGGAAGACCGGCTGTCAGCGCCGCCACGGCGACGGCAAGTGCAGCAAGCCCCGGGGTGCCGATCCAGATCGACAGCAGCACTCGCGCTAGTGCTGACCGATCGATGTCCAGCAAAGCGGCCGCGGGGAAGGCCGCGACGAACAGCAGTGGCCCGAAAGTCAGCCAATGTGCCGCGATCTTGGCCGCGGCGATCGTCTCGTCCGTCACGCCGTGAAGCAGGAGCTGGTCGAGCACGCCGTCGGCCCGGTCGGGCTCGATAAGTCGCTCGATCGGCAGCAGAGCTGCGGTTAGCGCGGCAATCCACAGTGCGCCGGCGCCAATTCGACCCAACAGTTTTGCGTCGGGGCCTACCGCGAACGGCACGAGCGTCGCGACGAGTAGAAAGAAGGCGATAGGCAACCAGGCCGAGCCGGTGAAGCCGCGGCGAAGATCGCGAAGAATCAATGCGCCGATCATGGATTCAGCTCCAGCTTACGCCATTCGCCGCCGAGCTTCTGATGCGATGCGGCAAGCACCGCGCCGCCCGTTTCGAGGTGCGCCTCGACGAGCGTGCCGAGCTTCTTCGCTCCGTCGACGTCCAGCGCGTTCAGTGGCTCGTCGAGCAGCCAGAGGGGTGCGTTCGATGCGGCGACGCGGGCCAGTGTCGCCCGCTTGAGTTGGCCTGAGGACAGCAGCCGGACCGGCACCAGCGCAAGATGCGCGAGCCCGAGCGCCTCCATCGACTGCTCTGGTGCGCGGTCCCAGAACTGGAGGGCCTGGCCGAGCGGCAGCTCGCGGTCGAGAGCCGGCGCATCGTCGGCAAGCGCCAAGGGTGATCGATCGACACGACCCCGCTCGGGGCGAAGTAACCCCGCCGCGAGGCGGAGAAGGCTCGACTTGCCGCTGCCGTTCGGCCCGGCGACTTGGAGCCGTTCGCCGGGGTTGAGCTCGAAATTCAGGCCTTCGAACAGCAGGCGCCCGCCCCGCTGCAACGCCACATCTTCAAAGCGCAGCAATGCGCTCATTCGCTACTGTCCTCGAGCGCATGCATGTCGTCGTCTGAGAAGCCGAAATGATGGCCAATCTCGTGAATCACGATGTGGCTGACGAGCTGCTCGAGACCGACGGGCGTCGAATGCCACTCGGCCAGGATCGGCCGGGAGTAGAGGGTGATGCGCTCCGGTAACGTGCCCGAGTGGCTGACGCTCTGATGGTTGAGCGACACGCCTTCGTAGAGGCCGCTGAGTTGCATGGGGTGCGACAGGCCGACGCGCCGCGCAGTTTCTGCATCTGCCACCGGCACGATTTGCAGGACGATGTCCCTCAGGCTCTCGGCGAAGGGCGACGGCAGCCGTTCGAGCGTGCGCTGCGCGATCTCCTCGATCTCGTCTTCGGTCGGCATCCTGCCTGAAAGGCGCTCGGCGGGCGTCATGGAGTGGAACTAGGGACGGCCGTTACGCGCGGCAACCTTGCCCCACGGGAACTCGGCCCTTAGATGCCCGCATTCCAGCGAAAAGCGGAGCGGTGGCCGAGTGGTCGAAGGCGCTCGCCTGGAAAGTGAGTATACGGCAAAACCGTATCGAGGGTTCGAATCCCTCCCGCTCCGCCACTTATCCGAATGTGAAAGAAAAGGCCTCCACGCCCGGGTCGAGGAAGGTGATCGTGAAGGTGCGGTCGCGGATCGCGCCCTTCTGCCGGACAAGTTGGTAGAGCCGCTGCCCGGTGACCTGGCCGCTGCCATCGGCGGTGGTGTCGATCCCCGAGTCCTGGCCAGGCGCTTGTCCATCGAGGGTCACCCGGAAGCGTACTGGCTTCCCGGTTGACGAGCCGAGCACCAGGTGAAGGTCGCGTGCGTGGAAGCGGAAGGAGATCTGGCTCCCGGCACTCAGAGATCGTGCACTCTGCCGGCCATCGACCCACTGGCCCTGAAGCGACCAGTCGTTGAGCTGCAGCGGGGCGGAGGCATAGGAGCTGGCGCGGTCCCGTACGAGTCCACCTGGCGACACGAACCGGTTTGCCCGCGCGTAGCCGATGTAGGTCTCCGGGGAGCCAACTTGTCCTGAGGCCGCGGCCTGAGCTCCGGAGGCACTCGCTTCCGCGAGCGTCATGTCCTTCGGGGCGTGCCCCGCTTCGGCGAGCAACTGCCGGATTACGCGCTCGGAGAGATCATATTCGCCCTCGCCGTGGTGGTAGTATCGAATGCGGCCCTGGGCATCGACGAAGTAATGCGCCGGCCAGTAGCTATTCTTCAGTGCGCGCCACAGGACGTACTGGTTATCCAGCGCCACCGGATAAGTGATGCCGAGATCCTTGATCGCTTGCGCAACGTTGGCGGGCTCGCGTTCGAAGGCGAACTCGGGCGCGTGGACGCCGATGACGACTAGGCCATCGCCGCGATATTTCTCCCACCAGGCTTTGACGCGCGGGATCGCGCGCAGACAATTGATGCAGCTGTAGGTCCAGAAATCGATCAGCACGACCTTGCCCTTGAGCTTTTGGAGATCGAGCGGCCGGGAATTGTACCATGGCCCAAGCCCGTCGAGCGAAGGCAGATTGCCTTGCGAGGGCAGGACAAGTTGCCCCATTGCATCGGTGCGGGCGCGGTTCTCATCCATGCCGCGGGTGATGCCGAGCTTGGAAGCAAGGCTGTTCTCGAGGCCGGCGGTCTGCGCGCTCGAGAGCTTTGAAAGCACACGCGTATCAAGGCCAAGCGCGATCGCCGCGACGCCAACCAGGACCAGTACGCCGAGCGCCTGGCGGATACGTTCACTGGCGCCCAGCGACTTTTTCATGCTCGCGAAGACCTTGCCGCCGATGAGGAGCGCCAGTGCCAGCGAGGTCGCCGCACCCAGGGCATAGGCGAGCAGGAGCAGGGTCGTGTTGAAGCTCGCGCCTTGCAGCGCCGCGCCGGTGAAGATGAGGCCAAGGATCGGCCCTGCGCACGGAGCCCAGAGCAGGCCGGTCGCCACGCCGAGCACCGCTGAAGACCAGACGCTTTCCTCTTGGGACTCCCGCTCGGTCAGCCGCGAGCCCATGGCCACGAGGGGCCTCGTCAGTCGGTCCGAGACGCTCGGAAATACGAGCGCGATTCCGAAGACGGCCAACAGGGCGAGTGCGGCCCAGCGGCCGATCGCATTCGCGCGAACCGCCCAGCCGCCGCCAACTGCTGCAAGCGTCGCCACAATGGCGAAGGTCGCCGCCATCCCGCCGAGCATCGGCAAGGTCGAGCGCATGAAGCTGCGCCCGGCGCGGGCGAACACGAATGGAAGCACCGGCAGGATGCAGGGCGAGAGGATGGTGAGGATGCCGCCGAAATAGGCGAGGAGGATGATCAGCATACGGTCTCTGTGGCGCGGCTATTCATGTCCCATCCAATACCTTTTCGTTATTGGACTGCGCCAGCGACCTATGGGCAATATGACCTCATGAACGACAGACGCACATTTTTGGGAATCGCCGGATTGGCTGGCGCTGGTTTATTCCTGTTCGGTAGATCGACAACGGCCAGCGCCAATTTCAAGGTTACCCACACGCCAGACGAGTGGCGCCGCATGCTTGGCGCTGAGCGCTATTACATCCTCCGCGAGGCGGGAACCGAGCGACCATTCACGAGCGCGCTGCTGAATGAACATCGCAGAGGCATATTCTCCTGTGCCGGTTGCGCGAGGCCGTTGTTCAGCTCGGCCACGAAGTTCGAGAGTGGCACGGGTTGGCCGAGCTTCTGGAAGACACTGCCCGGCTCGGTCAGCACTCGCGCCGACCACAGCTTGCTGATGGAGCGGACCGAAGTGCTGTGCGAGCGCTGCGGTGGTCATTTGGGCCACGTGTTCGATGACGGTCCGAGGCCGACTGGGCTTCGTTATTGCATGAACGGGCTGGCGCTGAACTTCCAAACCGCCTGAGGCCTCAGGCGACGATGCGAAGCTTGCCCTTCTTTCCGGGCGCCGCGTAACAGACGACGCCCAATTCGGCCTGGAGCCGGGCCAACTCGCGCTCCTTCGCGCCGCGGGCAGCGTCTTCGTAGCGCTTTTCCAGCTCCGCCTCCTCAGCGGTCAGGTCGCGGAAATAGCTGATCGTGATGCGGTGCCCGAACACTTCGTCACCGCGAAGCCTAAGTTCAGCCTCCGGCTCGTCAGGCAGCCCATCGCGAATCTCGTGCAATTTGCGGATCAGGTCGTCGATCGACAGATGGTCACCGATATCGACGAATTCCTTGACGCGTCTACTCATTGATGACCCTCCCCGGCCCTCGGCGCGTTGAATACATGGCGTGGGAATCCCTGCGCAATCCAGTTTGGGGATTTATCCCCAGCGAAGTTGCATGAGAGTGAATCGGCTGGTCAGGGAATTGTCAGAAATGAGTAGCGAAACGATACTGACCTTTAGGTCCGGCAAGCTCATGCTCGAGCTTAGCCCGGCAATCGGCGGCGCAATCTCTGCGTTCAGATGGTACGCGGGAGCCACCTCGAGCCCAATATTGCGCGATTGCCACGGCGCTCTCGAGAAGGTGCTAGACGCAGCCAGCTTCCCATTGGTGCCGTACGTGAACCGGATCCGCGATGGCCGGTTCGTCTTTCGTGGCCGGGAGGTCAGGCTCGAGCCAAATTTGGCCGGCGATCCCAGCCCTCTCCACGGCCAGGGATGGCTCAATCCGTGGCATGTGCAAGAGGCGACCGAGACCCGCGCAACTCTCAGTTTTCGCCATGAAGTTGGAGAGTGGCCATGGGTTTATGAGGCTCGTCAGCAATTCTCGCTGGACGAGAGCAGCCTGCTGCTGACTTTGATCTGCCAGAACCTTTCCGGCGAACCGATGCCATGCGGATTAGGCCATCATCCCTATTTTCCTTGCGGTCCTCATACGCGAATCCACACGGATGTAACCGCGGCATGGACCATCGACGAGAAAGTACTGCCGGTCGACAAGGTGCTGGCTGAAGGTCGGTACGCCCTCCGCGACCGTTTGGTGTGCAGCCAAGATCTAGACAACGGTTTCGGCGGTTGGTCAGGCGAAGCCCAGATGAGCGATCCCGCTTGGCCCTTTGACGTGCGGCTGTCGTCGCCCGACGCTCGCTTCTTCCAGATTTATTCGCCATCGAGTGGAGGGATTTTCGTTGCCGAGCCGGTTTCGCATGCAAACGCTGCGCTTAATGCATCGGAAGCCGATTGGCCGGAGCTTGGCATGCGGATCCTTGATCCGGGCGAGGAGATGAGCCTCACCATGCAGCTCGACGTCATTCCGAAATAGCGCCCGTCTTCAGGTTGAAGCTTCGGATTTGCGCTTATATAGCCCGCCGTTCCTGCAAGGGAGCCGCACTCGGAGACGTGGGTGAGTGGCTGAAACCAGCGGTTTGCTAAACCGCCGTACGGGGGATTCCCGTACCGAGGGTTCGAATCCCTCCGTCTCCGCCAACCTAGTTCGGCAGAAATAGCAGGGGCCGAACGCTGCTCTTGCCGGCTCTCGATCGCAACAGCCATTCCCGCATTCGATCCCCCTTTGAGCAAGATCCCTGCGATCCGGTCACCACTTCTCGTCCAGTTCGCGAACACCGAGATACTCCTCAATCCGTCGACGAGTTGCAGGCGACGTGGTTTGCGGGAGGTCACCGAGAGGGACGAACCGCGCTTCCGCCAACTCAAAGTCGTCCACGCTTAGTCTGTCGCTCACTCGAGCCTCGAAGAGATGAATCTCGTCGCGCTTGCCTTCCGCCCTGCTGAAGTGGAGCGATCGGAAACTCAGGTCGGTGACTCCCACTCCGAGTTCTTCGCCGACTTCCCTCGTCGCAGCGGCCGCGGGCTCCTCGAATGGTCTAATTCCGCCGCCAGGCAGGACGAAAAGATCGGAACGCCCGTAGCTGTTCCGGATCAACACTAGCTCTCCCTGATCATTGAAGAGCATTACTTTGACGCCTCGCGAGCGCGGTCGGACGAGGCGCCACATCTTTTTTTGGAACCGATAGGCAGCGCCAATCACTCGCTTCTTCAGCATTGCTTTTGGATTGTCCGCCAAGTCTGTGGCGCTCGCAATAGGTCTACGTCCGGCGTCAGGCGGTGATGCGAGCTGCATATCAATTGGTGCGTCAGGCAAAGCTCGCGGTCTGTGGGGTCGACGGACGATCGGCTAGACGCGAGCGATGAACCGCAACGATGAGAAGCCGCAGTTCGTCTCCAAACGCCTCTCTGACGGCGAGGTCAGGGGGCAGCGAAACGGGACGGTCGAGACCTTTTTGAGTATTCCATATGCTGCTCCGCCAATCGGAGCGAACCGGTTCGAGGAAGCGCAGCCGGTTAGACCCTGGGACGGCGTTCGCGACGCGACGAAACCCGGACCGACATCGTGGTACAAGAGCCCCACCTTCGCCGGCCTCGAC
>JAFBAM010000108.1 GCA_019247755.1 Sphingomonas sp. | reverse complement strand
GGGGGGGGGGGGGGGGGGGGGGGTGGCGGCTCGGCGGGCGGATGCTCGGGTTCCGGCTGTGGCTCTACAACCGGGGGATGCTCGGGCTCCGGCTCAGGCTGCACTTCCGGGGGCGGTGGGGCATCGCCGTGCGTCTCGGGCGGGGGCTGATCCGAAGGCGCTGGGGGCGGTGGCGGTGGCGGTGGAGGCGGCGGTGGAGGCGGCGCGTCGCCATGAGTTTCAGGCGGAGGCTGATCTGTCGATTGCGGCGGCGTGCCCTGGTCACCGTGGGACTCGGTCGGCGGAGGCGGGGGAGGTGGCGGTGGAGGCGGAGGCGGAGGTAGTTCCTCGGACATGCCGACCGCCTTAGTCGACACTGTCAGGACGACGGCACCGCCCTCCACATGTGCGGACTCTGCCGGCGGCGGGGCCTGATCTGTGACCAACATCCGCTCGACCTGCGAAGAACCAAAGCTCTGGACCGGCGGCAAGGTCGCCGACGGGCTAACGGCTCTGGCTTCGACGCTTACATCAAACGTGCCGCTGTTGCTGCTTACGGATGGCGTAGTCGGAACGGGCAGACCGGAGGTCCCGGTTTCCGGCAGGCGCTCAAGTCTAGGTTGGGGAAGAGTGCGCCCAGCCGGCGCCAGTCCGAAATCGGCGATGTCTTCCTGGGGCGCCGCGAAAGCGGGCTGTGCGGCCAAAGCGGCCACGGCACAGGCGCAAAGCAAGACTGCCCGCCGACCGGCGCGCGTCAGTCCCCGGCAATCTGACGCCAAACGAACCACTGCGCTCCTTTCGCCCCTGCAGGAGTCGCGACTCATTGAACAGTCGGTTGGACGACAGAGCGGAAACCCGAAATGGGTAAACAAAGCAAGGAGATTCGTTAACCATCCGTCTTAAAATGGGAATTAAACGAACGGCCTTTTGGTGATTTGGGATATAGAAAGAGGTTGCAAATTAGCTCCCTACGGCCGCCGGAATTCGCCCTTGGACGGCCCAACCGCCGTCGAACTCTTCAAGGGCTTGCCGCATCTCCGCGAGTAGCCATTCCCGGAAGCGTTTGACCTTTGGCACCATCCGCCGCTCGCGAGGATAAGCCAGCCAGTATGACCAACCGCGCACTGAGATACGGTCGGGGAACAGCATGCAAAGGCGGCCTGCTGCGACGTCCCCCTTCCAAAGCAAGGGGGTCAGCAGTGCGAACCCCTGCCCGGCCATCGCGGCATGTCCTTCATTGGCCTGGTTTTCGAGGCGGATGCCCGCGCGACGAAGGATCGATTCATCATAGGGAATGCCGTTGTCGGCAAACCATTGCTGCCACCAATCGTCGCTCGGATTGATCCGGTTCTGATCGGGAAGGTCGTGCGGCTCGATCGTTCGACCGAGCTTTCGTTCCAGGGCGGCGATGCATTCGGGGCTCGCCATCGGCGTAAAGCTGGATTCGAACAGCTTGTATTCCTCGAGGCCCTCCCAGCCGCCGCTTCCGCCGCGGATTGCGACGTCGGCATCGCCGCCGCGAAGGTCGCAAAGCTCATTGCTGGTGGTCATACGGACGGCGAGGTCAGGATGCTCCATCTGGAATGCGCCCAACCGCCAGGCGAGCCAGGTATTGGCAAAAGTGTGCGTGGTTGTGATGGTCAGCAGTGTTTCGTCTTCTTCGCGGTGGCTGGCAAAGGCCGCCTCGATCCCGTCGAAAGCCGCAGACAATGGCGGGAGCAGACGCTGGCCAAGCGGGGTCAGCCGCGCCCTCCCCTTCTCGCGCACGAACAAGGGTGAGCCGAGCCGCTCTTCCAAGCTCTTCACCTGATAGGAAACGGCGGCCTGGGTCATGCCAAGTTCGGCCGCTGCGGCGGTGAAGTTTTCGGTCCGGGCAGCCGCTTCAAAGGCCCGGATTGCAGCCAATGGTGGAAGCCGCCTCATTACCTCACCTCATAAGTCCAATTTATTGGTTATCGCGAGCGTTTGATTGGCGGAACGAATAGAGAAAACATATTTGGTCATCAAGTCGCCGGCGGGGACAGATCCCTCCCCTCACAGCCCATCTCCGCCGGCGGCCACCAACAGGAAGGAGACCTAGCCATGACTTATGGCCTCAGCCCCCGTGCGTTCATCGAAGACGGACCTGTTGAACAGGTCGCCAAGGTGGAAGCCAGCCGCTCGACTGCACGCTCATGGCGCGCCCTCAGCGAGGCCTCCCGCCTGGAGGTCATCGAGCAGGCGCTCCGCGCCGCGAACGATCGCATCGACGCTTACCCAATCGCGCTCTGACCGGCGCAACAGGAGACGAAAGGATGGTCACCATGATCGACGAGATTTTTGACCGTCAGTACCAAGCAGGCCGTCAGCATCTGAACACTTCCATCGTTGACGGCGTCAGCCGACTTGGCCGCGCCGTGCTCAACGCGTTCACGGTTCTCAACCGCATCGAATACCAGTCGCCCTGGACCCCCCAACCCAGGCGCGCCCGGTCGCACTAACCCCGAGAGGAGCGCGGACTAGCACGCACCGCGCTCCTCGCTTTCAAGGCAATCAGACATGATCCTCGCTTCGCCAATCGGCGGGCTCGATCTCGCGTTGCGTAAGGGATCTTCCGCTAGCCGTTCATTCGCCTCGCTCCTGTCTCGATGGGGAGCGGCTCTCCGCGACCTCTTGACGATCGATCGGCCCCAGCTCGATCCACTATGCTGCGACCTCGCAACCAAGGATGTGGCCCTGCAAAAAGCGCTTCGGCGCGCAGCCGGAACTTGGGGCGGACACCAGGCTTCGCGGCCGTTCAGCCATCTCCCGCGGGATTAATTGCGGCGGCGAATTGGCTCGCCTATAGCCGCGGCTCCATCCGCTTCCTTGGAGTGACGCGAACCGTGGCTCGCCGCCGCCAGATTTACGAGGGCAAGGCCAAGATCCTTTACGAGGGTCCGGAGCCGGGAACGCTCATCCAGTATTTCAAGGACGACGCCACGGCGTTCAATGCGCAAAAGCGCGGGACGATCAGCGGCAAAGGCGTCATCAACAACCGCATATCCGAGCATATCTTCACCGCGCTGCAGGTGATCGGCGTCCCGACCCACTTCATCCGCCGGCTCAACATGCGCGAGCAGCTGATCCGGCAGGTCGAGATCATTCCGATCGAGATCGTGATCCGCAATGTCGCAGCGGGCTCGCTATCGAAACGGCTCGGGATCGAGGAAGGCACGCAGCTGCCGCGCACGATCATCGAATATTATTACAAGGACGATGCGCTCGGCGATCCGATGATCGCCGACGAGCATATCGCCTGTTTCGGCTGGGCGACCCAGGACGAGATGAACGACATCGCGGACATGGCGATCCGCGTGAACGACTTCCTGTCCGGCATGTTCGCGGCGATCGGCATCCGGCTGATCGACTTCAAGCTGGAGTTCGGCCGAGTTTGGGACGGCGACTACGCGCGCGTCATTCTGGCCGACGAGATCAGCCCGGACGGATGCCGGCTGTGGGACATCAAGACCAATCAGAAGCTTGATAAGGACCGCTTCCGCCAGGACCTCGGTGGCGTTGAAGAGGCTTATCAGGAAGTGGCCCGACGGCTGGGCCTGCTCCAGCCCGAAGACGAGAGCGCAGTCCTCGATTTCGACACGCACCGCAAAAAGCGCGGCCGCTAAGCGGTTCTTCTCGACCGCTGCTTTGCCGAAATTGACTTGATGACGAGCGGCCCTTCACCGCTTTCAGGCAGCGGCGTGCTGTTCGCGACCGCTTCATCGATGAGGGCGCAAACCTCCGGTGCTTCGATACGCGAGGCTGGCTTCAGCTTGATGCTTCGGACCTGCACGCCATCCCCTTC
>JAFBAM010000028.1 GCA_019247755.1 Sphingomonas sp. | reverse complement strand
TCCGATCAGGTCATCCCCGACCAGAATTGGGTCTATCATAACTCACTCGCGTATGGCGTCACGACCGTCCACGACCCCTCCGCCGACACGCACGAGGTGTTCGCTTCGTCCGAGCTGCAGAAGGCCGGCAAGCAGCTGGGCCCGCGCATCTTCTCCACCGGTACGATCCTCTACGGCGCCGAAACGCCGTTCATGGTCGAGATCGGCTCCATGGACGACGCGCTGACCAACATTCGCCGCCTGAAGGAATCGGGCGCATGGTCGGTGAAGAGTTACAACCAGCCGCGGCGCGAACAGCGCCAGATGGTAATCGAGGCGGCACGCCAGCTCGGCATGGAAGTCGTGCCCGAAGGCGGCTCGTTGTTCATGATGAACATGAGCATGATCGTCGACGGTCACACGACGATCGAGCATTCGCTTCCGGTCCAGCACATCTACGATGACGTCGTGCAGCTCTGGAAGGGCTCGAAGACCGCTTGGACGCCGACCCTGATCGTCGCCTACGGCGGCCCCTTCGGCGAGTATCACTGGTATCAGCATTTTCCGGCCTGGCAGGAACCGATCGAGGCGAAATGGGTCCCACGCGGCCTGCTCGACGCCCGCGCCCGGCGGCCGACGATGGTACCTGACGACGAGGACAATATCGGCAACGTCGCGCACCAGACCAAGCTCATCAACGACCTTGGCGTTCCGGTCTCCATCGGCGCGCACGGTCAGCGCGAAGGGCTCGGTGCGCATTGGGAGATGTGGGGCTTCGCGCTCGGTGGAATGACCAACATGGCAGCGCTTCGCACTGCGACCATCAACCCGGCGCGCGCGCATGGGCTCGATCATGACCTCGGATCGATCGAAGCGGGCAAGCTCGCCGACCTCGTCGTGATGGACAAGAACCCGCTCGACGACATCCATAATACGACGAGCATCAGCTACACGATGATCAACGGCGAGCTGCTCGACTCGAACCTGAATGCTGTCGCGGGCGGCACCCATCGCGAGCGGCCGTTCTGGTTCCAGCAGTCTGCGGGTGGCTCGTACAGCGACGGCGTGACGGTCGGCGTTCCGCACGAGGATTAAGGCGGCCCGCCAGGTCGATGTAAAGGATACTTGACTTCGCCCATTGCGAGAGCCCGCGCACGCGACTAAGCGCGCTCGCGGGAGAGACATGAGCGACAAAGATCCAAGCCTGCGCCGCAACGCGCCCAAGCTCGCGCTGCACGTCCCCGAGCCGCCGTTCAGGCCCGGCGACACGCCCGACTTTTCATCGCTGAAGGTGCCCCCGGCCGGCGCATCGCCGCGGCCGGACACGAGCGTTGCGGCCGCCGAAACTCACGAACTGACGACCGCGCTCGTTCGCGTCCTCGGCGACGACAACAAGGCCGTCGGCGCCTGGGACCCGAAGCTCGACCCCGACACTTTGCGTAAGATGCTGCGCGACATGGTCACGGTCCGCATCTTCGATGACCGCATGTACCGTGCCCAGCGGCAGGGAAAGACCAGCTTCTACATGAAGTGCACCGGCGAGGAGGCGATCGCGGTCGCCGCCCAGACGGCGCTCGACCGCGAGGACATGCACTTCCCCACCTACCGCCAGCAGGGCCTGCTCATTTCGCGCGGCTATCCGCTGACGGAAATGATGTGCCAGATCTATTCGAACAAAGGCGACAAGCTGAAGGGCCGCCAGCTGCCGATCATGTATTCGGACCGGAAGTACGGCTTCTTCTCGATCTCCGGCAATCTCGCGACGCAATTCCCGCAGGCTGTCGGCTGGGCGATGGCGGCGGCGATCAAGGGCGACAGCCGGATTGCCATGGGCTGGGTCGGCGACGGCGCGACCGCGGAAGGCGACTTCCACAGCGCCCTCACCTTCGCGACAGTCTATAACGCGCCGGTCATCCTCGCGGTCGTGAACAACCAGTGGGCGATCTCCAGCTTCTCCGGCATCGCCGGCGCCGAGCGCGCAACCTTCGCGCAGCGCGCAGTCGGCTATGGCATCGCTGGCCTCCGGGTCGACGGCAATGACGCGCTCGCGGTCTATGCGGCGGTGAAGTGGGCGGCCGAGCGCGCGCGTTCCAACGGCGGCCCGACGCTGATCGAGTTCTTCACCTACCGCGCCGAGGGCCATTCAACCTCGGACGATCCGTCGGGATACCGCCCGACCAACGAGGCCAAGCTATGGCCGCTCGGAGACCCCATCGAGCGATTGAAGGCGCACCTTTTCGCCATCGGCGAGTGGGACGAGGAGCGGCACGCGGCGATGACCGCTGAATGCGATGCCGAGGTCCGCGCCGCGCAGAAGGAATCCGAGAAGCTCGGTATCCTTCCCGAGCAAGGCAAGGACGGCGTCGAGACGATGTTCGACGACGTCTACGCCGAAGTGCCGCGGCACCTCGCCGAGCAGCGCGATGCCGCCCTTGCCGAGGGTCGCGACTGATGGCGACCATGAATATGATCCAGGCGCTCAACGACGCGCACAAGGTGATGATGTCGCGCGACGAGGACATCGTCGTGTTCGGCGAGGACATCGGCTATTTCGGCGGCGTCTTTCGCGTCACCGAAGGGCTGCAGAAGCAGTTCGGCAAGACCCGCGTGTTCGACGCCCCGATCGCCGAAGGCGGCATCGTCTCCACCGCGGTCGGCATGGCCGCCTACGGCCTCAAGCCGCTGATCGAGATCCAGTTCGCTGATTACATCTACCCGGGCTACGACCAGATCGTCAGCGAAGTCGCCAAGATGCGCTACCGCACCGCGGCCGAATGGACGATGCCGATGGTCATCCGCACGCCTTATGGAGGCGGCATCTTCGGCGGCCAAACCCACAGCCAGTCGCCGGAATCGCTCTTCACGCACATCGCCGGCCTGAAGGTCGTCATCCCCTCGACGCCGTACGACGCGAAGGGCCTCCTGATCGCCGCTGTCGAAGACCCCGACCCCGTCATCTTCTTTGAGCCCAAGCGCATCTACAACGGCCCGTTCGACGGCCATCACGACCGCCCGGTAAAGCCATGGTCGAAGCACCCCGCCAGCGAAGTTCCCGAAGGCCATTACACCGTGCCGATCGGCAAGGCGGCCATCGTCCGCGAGGGCGAGGACCTCACGATCCTGACTTACGGCACGATGGTCCACGTCGCGCTCGCAGCGGTCGAGGAACAGGGGCTCGATGCCGAAGTCATCGACCTCCGCACTTTGGTCCCGCTCGACCTCGATACGATAGAGCAGTCGGTGGAGAAGACCGGCCGCTGCCTCGTCGTCCACGAGGCGCCGCGCACCAGCGGCTTTGGCGCCGAGCTGGTCGCGCTGGTTCAGGAGCGTTGCTTTTATCATCTGGAATCGCCGGTCGAGCGCGTCACCGGCTGGGACACGCCCTACCCGCACTCCTACGAATGGTCCTACTTCCCCGGTCCGAAGCGCATGAAGAAGGCGCTAGAAAAGGTCATGGCTGACTGATGGCACGGTTCGAATTCAAGCTGCCGGACATCGGCGAAGGCATTGCCGAGGCCGAGATCGTCGCCTGGCATGTCAAGGTCGGCGATACGATCGGCGAGGACCAGCAGATCGCGGACATGATGACCGATAAGGCCACGGTCGAAATGGAATCCCCGGTCGCGGGCAAGGTGCTCGAGCTCGCAGGCGAAGTCGGCGACCAGATTCCGATCGGCTCGGTGCTGGCGGTGATCGAGACGGAGGGCACCGCCCCGGCTGCCGAAGCGCCTGCGCCCGTACCCGAAAGCGTCAAGGAAACGCCGCTCGGCGACGGCGCCATCCAGCCGACGCCCGCGCAGGAGAAAGAGCTGCCTGTCACCGCCGTCGAAGAGAAGCCGGCTCAGGCGCCCGCGCCGCGCGTCGAACCCGAAGTCGCGGAGAAAGAGCCGGTCGCCAAGGCGCATGCCCTCGCCTCTCCTGCCGTCCGCGCCCGCGCCCGCGACCTCGGCATCGACCTCTCGCAGGTGAAGACCACGTCGGACCGCATCCGCCATGCCGACCTCGACGCCTACCTCCTCTACAACGGCGGCAGCGTCAGCGCCCGCGGCACGCCGGCGGTGCGCAAGGACGAGACAATCAAGGTCGTCGGCCTGCGCCGCAAGATCGCCGAGAACATGCAGGAGGCCAAGCGCCGCATCCCGC
Organism: Sphingomonas sp.; assembly: GCA_019247755.1. GTDB lineage: Bacteria > Pseudomonadota > Alphaproteobacteria > Sphingomonadales > Sphingomonadaceae > Sphingomicrobium. The sequence goes on along the minus strand of JAFBAM010000028.1, from coordinate 351 downwards.
ACTTCACCCTCGTCGAGGAATTCGACGTCACCGCGCTCGAGGAAACGCGGGCGATGATGAACCGCGACCGCGGCTCAAATCCGAAGCTGACTTTGCTCCCGTTCCTCATCACGGCGATGGCCAGGGCGCTCCCGCAATGGCCGATGCTCAACGCCACCTATGACGACGATGCCAACGTCATCACCCGCCACGGCGCGCTGCACCTTGGAATGGCGACCCAGACCGACAACGGCCTCATGGTCGCGGTCATCCGCGACGCGCAGGACAGGAATGTCTGGCAGCTCGCGTCCGAGATTGTCCGCCTCGCTGATGCGGCGCGGACCGGCAAGGCGGCGCGCGAGGAGCTGATGG
>JAFBAM010000004.1 GCA_019247755.1 Sphingomonas sp. | reverse complement strand
CCGGAAATCCGGATCGACACCACGGCGATGAGCGCAGAGGCCGCGGCTGACCTGATCGTCGAGCAACTGGACAAAAGGCGATGACAAAACCCGACCTATCCGATCCAGCGCAGCGGGCGGCATACCGTCGTGAGCTGATCCGGCTTTATCGTCCCTGGCGCTGGCTCGGGCTGGCGATCGTCGTTGCGGGTGTCGCCGCGATGTTCCTCGGCGGGCACGGGTTCAATACGATCTCGCTAGTCCTGCTGGGCGTCGGCTGGGCGATTCTGATCGGCGTGATCATCGCCCGCACGCGCTATCACCAGCGGCGGATGCGCGAGTAGCTCTACCAGGTGTAAGCGACGCCGAGCGCTCCCAGCCATTGGCTCGCGCTGCCGCGCTGCGACACGATCGGCGAGCGTTTGAAGTCGCCCTGCAGGTGAGAATATTGGCCGAGGCCGAAGATCGAGAAGCCATGCAGCAGGTCGCCGGTCAGCGACTGGTTGAGCAGCAGCCCGAGCTTCCAGTTCTTCATTCCGCCGCCGGCGTTGAACACCGGTAGCCCGCTCGCGACCGAGTCCGCGGGGGTGATCGTGTAATAATAATCGGCGAACTTGTTGCTGACGAACTCCATGCCGCCGCTGAGGCTGGCGTAGGTCGTTCGCGAAAGCGGCGTTGAGAATTCGATGTTCGGACTGACGATCGTGGACTTGTGCGCGCTGCCGATGTCGTGCGTCACGTCGATACGGAAGCCCAAGCTGTCGTAGGGGTTGGTGAGGCCGTGGACGCTCACGCCGGCAAAGCCGCCGACCTCGAAGGCGCGTTTACGCTTGGGAAGCAGCTCGACGATGTCGTCGTGGATGTGGCGATAGGTAGTGAGCCGCAATCCGGCGATTGGCCCCGCGTTGAAGTCGATCTTGCCGCTGCCCTTCGGGACGACATCGACATACAGATACGTGCCGCGCGTGTTGAACGAGATGCCCCCGACCCGGCCGCGGATCGCGGCGGCGGGAATGAAGCGATAATCGTCCGACCCTTCATAATCGGGCGTGACCGCGGCGCCGACGCCGAGCGTCACCGTATCCCGTTTTGCAATGTCTTCGGGACTTGGGAGCTGGCCGCCGGCGTTGGTCGACTGGGCCAGCGCGGGCGTGGAAAGGCAACAGGCGGCAAGCGCCAGGCAGGTCAAAGGACGCATCACGTTCCCCCGTTAGCGTTCGATTTGGATTATACAGCGGACGAGCCGCCGCGAAAGTTCCGGGCTAGTCGCCCTTGCCCGGGTCCGGCGAGAAATACTTGTCGTACTTGCCTTCCTCGCCCTTGTGCTCATCGGCATCGGCCGGGGTCTGATCGTTCTTGCGGGTGACGTTGGGCCAGTCGGCGGAGAAATTGGCGTTCACCTCCAGCCATTTCTCGAGCCCACTCTCGGTGTCGGGGAGGATCGCTTCAGCCGGGCATTCGGGTTCGCACACGCCGCAGTCGATGCACTCGTTGGGATTGATGACCAGCATCACTTCGCCCTCGTAGAAACAGTCCACCGGGCAGACCTCGACGCAATCCATATATTTGCATTTGATGCAGGCGTCGGTGACGACATAGGTCATTGAACTTCGCTCCCTTGTGGCACTTCGCTAGGTCGCGGGTTTCGCCTCGTCAATTCCCAGCTCCTCGTAACAGGCCCGCGCCTCGGCGGACGGCCCGCGGCGGCTGGGGAGGCTCAAGGCGCGGATGATGCGGACGCGGTCGTGCAGCGGCAGGGCGACGATGCTGCCGACGCGAACCTCCTCGCTGGGCTTCTCGACGCGCTTGCCGTCCACGCGGACGTGCCCTTCCTCGATGATGTGCTGCGCGAGAGTCCGGCTTTTGACGAGCCGGATGAAGAAGAGGAACCGGTCGATCCTCACTGGAGACCGTCACCCTGAACTTGGTTCAGGGTCCATTTCTCCGCCCGCTCTAAGGTCTCCAAAATGGATGCTGAAACGAGTTGAGCATGACGGGTAGGCGTGATGCTCACTTCTTCTTGAGCTTCGCCAGTTCGGCGAAGGCGTGGGAGGACGGCGCGCGCTGATCGGGCCGCGGGCCGCGCCGGCCGCGCCACTTCCAAGCGTCGCCGGCCTTGGCGAAGCCGATCTCACCCATCAGCCGGGCGATGTCATCGTCGGTGAGGCCGATCGAGGTCGCGAGATCGCGATCGACCGGGTCGTCTCCGCCTCCCGATCCGACTTTCCGCGCGTGGCTGGCGAGGCGGTCGGCAAGATCGATGCGGAGCCAGGTCGGGCCAAGGCGCCGGTAGGCAAGCGCCGCGCCGCGCGGATCGGCCTCAGCGCTAATGGTTGCGGCACCGGGTGGCGGCAACGCTGGCATCGCCTGGCCCTGTTTCACGGCCATCAGGGCGGCGCGCCAATGCTGCCCGGCGGGCTTCAGCAGCAGCGGCAGGAAGATGTCGAGCGGCCCAAGCCGGACGCGGAGCTGGTAAAGCGATTGGCGGTCGGCCTGCTCGAGGTGGCCGATGGCACTGAGCGCGGCTTTGCGGGGAAGGACGCCGCCCGCGTCGGCCAGCATGGCGGCCAAGGCTCTCACACCGGGCGAGCTGGCGGAATCACTGGCGGCGGCAGCGAGCTTCTTCAGCGGCTGGAGGTGGCGATCGATCTGCGCGTCGAGCCAGCGTTCCAGCCGATCGCGGAGGGCAGCGCGGGTTGGCGCCGAGAGGCGGTCCAGCGCACGGGCAGTCCGGAGCGCCGGCTCCAGCAGCGAACGGCCGGGGGCGAGGCGTGCCAGCACATGCTCGCCCCAGGCGACGGCAACTCCGCCTCCGTCCTCGATCGTGAGCTGGAAGACATGGTCTTCGGCCTCGACCAGAGCCTTGGCCCGGCGGTCGAGCTCATCGCCCAGGCGCCGTTCGGCGGCGGCAAGCAGAAGGCGCTTGTCGGCAAGGCGCGCCGACGGATCGACGCGAAAATCGAAACCGGTCAGGTGACCGATCGGCTCGGGGCCGACGCTGACTTCGCCGTCGGCCGCAACCGTGACGGGAAGGGCATCCGAGCCGCGGGCCCCTATGTCGCGGACCAGGACCGCGGTGCGGCGGTCGACGAAACGCTGGGTCAGCCGCTCGTGAAGGGCATCGCTCAGCCGCGCCTCGACCGCGCGGGTCCGCTCGGCCCATTTGGCCGGCTCCTTCAGCCAGTCGGAGCGGTGCGCGATATAGGCCCAGCTGCGGATGCCGGCGAGGCGATCGGCGAGCGCCTCGATGTCGCCGCTCATATTGTCGAGACGCGCGACCTCGGCGGCGAACCATTCGTGCGGGATATGGCCGCCTTCGCCGATATAGCTGAACAGGCGGCGGACCATGCGCGCGTGATGCATCGGCCCCACCTTGCGGAAATCGGGGAGGCCGCAGACGGCCCACAGACGACGCGCCTGGATATCGCGCCGCGAGGCGATTGCCGGGTCTTCGGCAATGAGCTTCAGGACGGCGAGATCGATGGCTTCGGGTGCGGGCCGCAGGATGGGGTCGTCGCTCTTCGCTTCGAGGCTCTTGATCAGCGAACGCACGTCGGTGAAGTCGAGCTGGGCGTTGCGCCAATAGAGGCTGTCGAGCGGCCGGAAGCGGTGGTCCTCGATCGCCGCGACTTCCTCCTCGCTGAACCCACCGCTCTCCTCTGTGAGGCCGAGCGTGCCGAACGTGCCGTCCTTCTGGTGCCGTCCGGCGCGGCCGGCGATCTGGGCCATTTCCGGGATGGTGAGCCGGCGGTCGCGGCGGCCGTCGAACTTCTCGAGGCCGGCGAACGCGACGTGAGTCACGTCCATGTTGAGGCCCATGCCAATGGCGTCCGTGGCGACGAGATAGTCGACCTCGCCGCGCTGGAACATCGCGACCTGGGCGTTGCGGGTGGCTGGCGAAAGCGCGCCCATCACGACGGCCGCGCCACCCTTGAAGCGCCGCAGCATCTCGGCGAGCGCGTAGACTTGCTCGGCGGAGAAGGCGACGACGGCCGAGCGCGGCGGCAGGCGCGACAGCTTCACGCTGCCGGCGTAGCGCAGGGTCGAGAAGCGTGGCCGCGTGACGATCTCGGCTTCGGGCAGCAGCTCGCGGATGACGGGCTTCAGCGTCTCGGAGCCGAGGATCAACGTTTCCTCGCGGCCGCGGGCCCGAAGCATCCGGTCGGTGAAGACGTGGCCACGCTCCGGATCGATGCCGAGCTGCGCCTCGTCGATCGCGGCGAAGGCGAAGTCGCGATGGACGTCCTCGTCATGATGGCTCTCGCCGCCGTGCACCGGCATGCTCTCGGTGGTGCAGAGGAAATAGCGTGCCGTCGGCGGAACGATGCGCTCCTCGCCGGTCAGCAGCGCAACCTGCTTCTCGCCCTTCATGGCAACGACGCGGTCGTAGACCTCGCGGGCCAGGAGCCGGAGCGGAAAGCCGATGACGCCCGACGAATGGCCGCACATCCGCTCGATCGCGAGGTGAGTCTTCCCCGTGTTGGTGGGCCCAAGGATGGCCCGGACGGGTGCGTCGAAACGGCGCGCCATTGGCATGAATGTGGCAGCGTTTCGGCCGCGCGCAAGGTTCCTTGCGACAGACGGAATTAGCCTGGTCTTAACCTTGATTCGCGACACCGTCGTTCGTGTTCATGCAACCCATCCCGATGCAGCAGCAGTTCGGGCGGCGGGCGAGAGGGCGGCCTCTTCCCCTTTCGCTTGGCCGCCCGAGCTGGAAGACGGCGGGCGCGCTTGCCCTGCTGTGCAGCGGCGTCGCCTGGGCGAGCTTTCCGCGTCCGGTCGAGATTGCGCCCGACCAATTGCGCCAGTGGCAGGCGCTCTCGGTCGCGCCGATGACACGTGGCGGGATCACCGGCATGCCGATGGCGCCGACTGCCGCAGTCGAGGATGTCGGCTTCGTCGCGAAAAGGACGCCGATTGCCGAACCGGTTGCCGAGGTCGCCAAGCCGACACCGGCCGTTACCGGCCCGATGCGGCTAAGGGGACGCGTCGGGGACGGGCTCTACTGGTCGCTGCGGGCCGCTGGCGCGAGCGCCGAGACCGCCGCGCAGTATCTGGCTGCGCTAGCGACCGAGATCGACGTCGGTGCCGTCGGCCCGAACGATGGCTTCGACATGGTTTTGGGCGCGAACCGCGAATTGCTCTACGCCGGGCTAAGCCGCGTCGCGGATTCAGACCTGCAGCTCGTCAAATGGAATGCCAACGGGCGAAGCGAGTGGATAGACGCGGCCAATGCTGCGCAGCCCGCGCCGGTCGCCGACGGCATGGCCTGGCCGGTCGCGGGGCAGATCACCTCTTATTTCGGCTATCGCTACCATCCGATCCTGCACTTCACGCGCTTCCACGCGGGCATCGACTTCGGCGCGAGCTGGGGCAGCCCGATCGTCGCCGCCGCCGACGGACAGGTGTCCGCTGCGGGCTGGGCCGGCGGCTACGGCCGGCAGGTGCGCATCTGGCACGGTGGCGGCCTCACCACGACCTACAGCCACATGAGCGAGATTGCCGCCACACCGGGTAGCTTCGTCCGCCGCGGCCAGCTGATCGGCTATGTCGGTTCTTCCGGTCTCTCGACTGGACCCCACCTTCATTATGAGGTGCTGAAGGACGGCCAGCCGGTGAACCCGCTCGGCGTCCGCTTTGCCAGCGCTCCCGTTGTCGACCCGCATCTGGGCGACGCGGTGAAGGCGCGGTTAAGGGCGCTGCTCAGCGTCGGAGTGAAGAAGACCGCCTGAAGACGTCACACGCGAGTAGGATCGTGTGACGCCACGCTTCGTTGTGCTTAGCGGCCGTGGCCGCGCCATCGCTTGATTGTGCGTGAGATGATGCCTTCTTCGTCCCCTGTCTCGCGCCAGAGGGCCGCAAAGCTCGGGTCGGACGAAGCCGGGCGCTTCTCAGGCTCGAGGTCGTCGAAGCGGACTCGGATCGGGATGGCGACACCTTCGCCGCAGACGATGCATTCACGGTTGCGGAGCGCCGGAATGGCGTCGAGGAAGCCGCGAGCGCCTTCGGGCATCGCCGCACGAACGCAGGCTTGGTCGCGGTCGTTGTTCAAACGCATCGAAAGGATGGTGCCGCACTGGGAGAGCACGCCTTCCGCCAAGTCGGACGGACGCTGCGTGATGAGGCCCAGGCTGACGCCGTAC
>JAFBAM010000271.1 GCA_019247755.1 Sphingomonas sp. | reverse complement strand
GGGGACGTTGAGCGACGCCGCGACCTCGGGCGAGCGTTTGTCATAGGTCAGCGCCGATACGTCGTTGATCATCCGCGCGCCGGCTTCGACCGCCGGCGTCATGACGTCAGCCTTGCGCGTATCGATGGAGACGGCCGCGCCGCCCGCCGCGAGCTGGCGGATCACGGGCACCACCCGCTCGATTTCGTCGCCCTCCCAGATCGAGCGCGCTCCGGGCCGGGTCGATTCACCGCCAACGTCGATGATCGCCGCGCCCTCGGCGGCCATTCTGGCTCCTGCTTCCGCAGCGGAAGCCGCGTCGGGAAACTGCCCACCGTCGGAGAAGCTGTCGGGGGTTGCGTTGACGATCCCCATGACCTGCGGCTGGTCGAGACGGATGGTTCGCTCGCCGAGCTGAAGCGGTGGTCGGGGCGCCGTCAGCGCGGCCCATTGCGCGGCTAAGTCGTCGTCGAAGCGGCTTTCGATGCCCTCGACCGGTATGAGCTCGCTGGACGTGCGCGCGCTCCCGTTGACGACGACCAGCTCGACCATCGAAAACCAGCACATGCCGCCAGCGAGGCGCGCAACCTTGCCGTCGTAACCGAAGGGAGAGTCGACGAAGCCGGTGGGCCGGAGCAGCGTGCGCACTATTTGCCCAGGCCCAGGACGGATTGGCCGACCGGATCGGAGGTCGTCTTGGGCTCGCGCTGCTCGAGCTGGCTGAGCCATTTCGCCGAATCGGCACCGGTGTTCACCTGGGGGTTCGACGGGGTCAGCTTGTCGCGGTCTTCTGCGGCACCGATCAGGATAGCCGCACGCCGTAGCTGCGCATCCAGCGGCAGCGGCTGCCGGAAGGCATGATTGATCAAGGCGTCGCCGAAATAGGTCCAGTCATTGCCCGCGCCGCAGCCGAAGGACGAGCGGTCCGCCGCGGCGGCAGTAACGACGATGCTGTTCGCATCCTTGAGGGCCGGCACGAACTGCCCGGAGAAGCAGGCCTGAAGGATCAGCAGGCGATTGCGGATGCCCAAAGTCTTCAGATCGTCCGCCAGCCTGGCGGGGCTGATGACGCCGGCGCCGCGCAGCAAGTCCTTGTAGATCAGGCCTGAATTCGGCTCGCCATGGCTCGTGCTGTAAAGGACGAGCACGTCCTCGTTCCGGTCCATCAGCTCCGCGACACGGGCGAGCGCAATCTCCAGCGACTGCGGCGATCCGGCGGCATCGCCCTTGCTCGCACCTTCATCGTCGGCGAGCACGATGGTGCGGCCCGCGGCGTCGAAGCGGCTCGAGAGCACGCGGCCGGCCTCGCGAGCCTCCCGGTTGAAGACGGGATCGCTGTCGAGCGCGACGACCACGACATAGGCATCGACGGTGCCGGCTCGTTGCGGCTGGAGCCGCGCCAGGGCTGCGTCGAGGCGCCGGCGCTCGGCAAGTTGCTCGGCCGGCGGCAGGGGAAGCGCCATATATTCGGGCTGCTGCTCGCTGCCCGCCGGAGCGAGCGAAAGCGCGGCGCCGATCAACAGGTCGAGCCCGATCATGAAACCACAATCATCCGCTCGGGGCGGACGCGCAAGCCTCTCAAACCTGGTCCGACAAATGCTGCTGCCGCAAGGCGTCGAGCAGCGTGAGCGCTCCACCCTCGACGACGTGCCAGAAGGTCCAGCCGTTGCACGAAGGCGCATTCTGTAACGCGGCGCCGACCTTGTGGATCGACCCGGCATGGGCCTCGCAGGCGATCGAGCCGTCCGCGCGCACTGCCGCCGTCCAGCGGCGCTTGGCGTCCGTCAGAGTGGCCCCGGCGGGCACAAGGCCGCTCTCGACCAGGGTCCCGAAGGCGACGCGTGGCTGGTCGCGCTTGTCGCGCACCGTCTGCATTGCGCTCTCGTCGAGCGGCAAAGTCGAGGCGATCCGCTCCTTCGCGACCTTCACGTAAGCGGTCTCGCGTTCGATCCCGATCCAGCGGCGGCCGAGGCGCCGCGCGACTGCTCCGGTGGTCCCGGTTCCGAAGAAAGGGTCGAGCACGACGTCGCCGGGCTTCGTGCAGGCAAGCAGGATGCGGTAGAGCAACGCCTCCGGTTTTTGCGTCGGGTGGGCTTTCGAGCCGTCTTCCCCTTTTACCCGTTCGCCGCCGGCGCAGATGGGCAGCACCCAGTCAGAGCGCATCTGAAGATCGTCGTTCAACGCCTTCATTGCGCGGTAGTTGAAGGTGTAGCGCGCCTTCTCGCTTTTCGAGCACCAGATCAGCGTCTCGTGGGCGTTGGTGAAGCGTGTGCCGCGGAAGTTCGGCATCGGGTTCGACTTGCGCCAGACGATGTCGTTGAGGATCCAGAAGTTGGCGTCCTGGAGGAGCGAGCCGACGCGGTAGATGTTGTGATAGCTGCCGATCACCCAGATCGTGCCGTCGTCCTTGAGGATGCGCCGAGCCTGCTCGAGCCATTCGCGGGTGAAATTATCATAGGCGGTCAGGCTCTCGAACTTGTCCCATTCATCGTCGACGGCGTCGACGCGGCCGCCCTCCGGCCGGAAAAGGTCGCCGCCGAGCTGAAGATTGTACGGCGGGTCCGCGAAGATCATGTCCACGCTCTTGTCGGGCAGCCGAGAC
>JAFBAM010000223.1 GCA_019247755.1 Sphingomonas sp. | reverse complement strand
TCGAGGTTGAGCAGGCACAGGTAATTCTCGCGGCCCTTGCGGACGACGATCCTCTTCGCGCGCTCTTCCGCGTTGGCGAACAGCTTCGGACCCTCAGCATCGAGCTGGCGCTGCAGCGCCTTGGTGAAGGTCGAGACCCACACCGCGCCGCCCGCCGCTTCCGCCCACAATGACGCCGGTGCCAGGTAGGCGAGCGTCTTTCCGATCCCGGTGCCTGCTTCGGCCAGCACCACATTCGGCGAGCCCTTCGCCGGCTTCGGCGCAAAGACCTGCGTCACCGCTTCGGCCATCGCCCGCTGTCCTTCGCGCGCCTCGGCGCGCCCGGTCAGCGAATCCAGCTTCGCGCGCGCCGCGTCGGGAGGGACGATGACCGTGCGCGGCGGCGGGCGTTCGCCGGCCTCGTCCCATTGCTTCAGCCGCGCAAAGAGCATGCGCTCACCGCGTTCGGGACGCTCCAGCCGCGCGCCGATCAGCGCAGCCCACGGCCAGCCCAGGCGGTGAAGCGTCATGTTCGAAGTCCACGCGCCCTCGCGCTCACGCCAGTCGGGATCGGCGAGCACCGAGAGCAGTTGCTGAGCAATCCGCACGAGCGCCGCGGCCGCTTCGGATTCGCCTGCTGGCGCCTCAAGGCCAAGCGCGCGGCAGAGCCCCGCAACCGTCGGCACCGCAAACCGCGCCGGATGGACGAACGCGAACAGCTCCAGCAGGTCAAGCCCGCTCAGTTCCGGGTAACCGAGCCGTTGCCCCACCAGCGGCGCATTCAAGATGATGTGCGGAGTCTCCGCCGCTCGGGCGATCGCTTCGCCCCGGCTCGCCTCGCGCGCCTGCCCGTCGCTGCCGGCGATCCAGATTCCGGCATGGGTTGCGTGCAGGGCAGGAAGCGGCAAAGGAGCGGCCATCTCCGCGCAACCCTGCCGCCACGAGAACAGAAGAGCAACGAATTTGGACGCCGATACGCTTCGATCCGCCGCGATGGCCAGCAAGGCGTGGCCGTACGAGGAAGCGCGCCGACTCTTGAAGCGCTGGCCGGAAGGCAAGCCGAATGGCGAGCCGATGGTGTTCGAGACCGGCTACGGTCCCTCAGGCCTGCCGCACATCGGGACGTTCACCGAAGTGCTGCGCTCGACCATGGTGCGCCGCGCCTATGAGGAGCTGACCGGCGCGCCGACGCGCCTGATCGCGTTCAGCGACGACATGGATGGGCTTCGCAAGGTGCCCGACAACGTCCCCAACCAAGAGATGCTGGCCGAACATCTCGGCGAGCCGTTGAGCCGGATTCCCAATCCGTTCGGTACTGAAGAGGAGAGTTTCGCGGGTCACAACAACGCAATGCTCCGCCGCTTCCTCGACCAGTACGGCTTCGATTACGAATTCGTCTCCGCATCGGAACGCTACAATTCAGGCGCGTTCGACGACGCGCTGCGCAACGTGCTGCGCCATTGGGGCGAGATCCTCGACATCATGCTTCCGACGCTGCGCGAGGAACGCCGCCAGACTTATTCGCCGATCCTGCCCGTCTCGCCGACCACGGGCCGGGTGCTCCAGGTGCCGGTCGAAGTGGTCGACGCGAATGCCGGCATGATCGCCTTTGCCGACGAAGACGGCGGCCGCGTCGAGCAATCGGCGCTCGGCGGCCAGTCCAAGTGCCAGTGGAAGGTCGACTGGGCGATGCGTTGGGTCGCGCTCGGCGTCGATTATGAGATGTACGGCAAGGACCTGACCGACAGCGGCGTCCAGTCGGGCCGCATCGCGGCGGTGCTGGGCGGCCGCAAGCCCGAAGGCCTGATCTACGAGATGTTCCTCGACGAAAAGGGCGAGAAGATCTCCAAGTCCAAGGGAAACGGCCTCAGCATCGAGGACTGGCTGACCTACGGCTCCGACAACAGCCTCGCCTTCTACCTCTACCGCGAGCCGAAGAAGGCGAAGAACCTGCACCTCGGCCTCGTCCCGCGTGCGGTCGACGAATATCACCAGTTTCGCGGCAATTATCCGCAGCAGCCGATCGAGCAGAAGCTCGGCAACCCGGCGCACCACATCCACGGCGGTGACGTTCCGGTGGGCGAGCTTCCGCTGACCTACGGGCTGCTGCTCAACCTCGTCTCGCTACCCGGCGTGCAGGACCGGGACATCGCCTGGAAGTTCGTCCAGCAATATGCGCCGGACACCTCACCCGAAAAGGACGAGGAGCTCGACGCGCTGATTGGCCTCGCCGTCAATTACGCGCGCGACTTCGTCGTGCCGACTCTGAAGCGCCGGCCCCCGACCGATGTCGAACGCGAGGCGCTTCGCGATCTTGACTCCGAGTTGGCGAAACTTCCAGCCGATGCCTCGGCGGAAGACATCCAGACGCAGGTGTTCGAGGTCGGCAAGCGCCACCCGTTCGAATCCCTCCGGAGCTGGTTCCAGGCGCTTTACGAGACCCTGCTCGGTTCCTCGCAGGGCCCGCGCATGGGAAGCTTCATCGCGCTCTACGGGATCGACAACAGCCGCCGGCTGATTGCCGAGTCGCTGGAGAGCGTTTCCGCTTAAGGCGCGAACACCGCCCGCCGGCCCGCGTCAAAGAAAGATCCGTCGGCAGGATCGCCCACGGTCGTGACCGGCAGCACCTCGTATCCCTCGGCGGCGAGCTTCGCGCGCTCTTCATAGGGGCACGACCATTCGTGCGACGAGTCGGTTGCTCTCAGCTGCCCCGCCGACGCCGGCGCGACGGCGGCGACCGATAGTAGAACGAGCAGTTTCGGCAAGTGCCGTGGCATATGCAGAGCCTCCGCAGCCTGCATTAGCCAGTCAGTTCGCGCCAGACGTCGCTTAGTCGACACTCGGCGCGCCTATTTCGACAAACGGCTAGCTCGCCTTCTTCGCCGCGATCCAGCGGTCGATCTTCTCCTCGAGGATCGTCAGCGGCAACGCCCCCGATCCCAGCACCTGCGCATGGAAGTCGCGGATGTCGAACTTGTCGCCAAGCGCCGCCTTTGCCTTGTCGCGCAGCCGCTGGATGGTGAGCGCACCGACCTTGTAAGCGGTCGCCTGGCTGGGAATCGCGATGTAGCGCTCGACCTCCGCAGTAGCGTCGGTCTTCGACTCCCCGGAGTTGTTCAGCATGTACTCAATCGCCTGGTCGCGGGTCCAACCCTTGGCGTGGATGCCGGTGTCGACGACCAGCCGCATCGCGCGCAGCATCTCGTCGTTGAGCGTCCCGAACCGCTGGTAGGGATCGGCGTAGAAGCCCATCGGGTAACCGAGTGTCTCCGAATAGAGCGCCCAGCCCTCGACATACGCCGTGTTTCCGCCGAACCGCATGAAGTTCGGCAGCGCCTTATTCTCCTGCGCCAGGCTGATCTGGAAGTGATGCCCCGGCTCGCCCTCGTGGAGGAACAAGGTCGTCTCCTCCCAGGTGAAGCGCGACGGCAAATCATAGGCGTTGAAGTAGAAGGTGCCGGGCCGCGTCCCGTCCGGCGTCCCGCTGTCGTAGCTCCCGCCCGCCTCGAACTTCTCGCGATATGGCGGATAGGGCCGGATCACGAGCGGCGTCTTGGGCAGCACGGAGAAGTACTCCGGCACCTTGGCGTCGACCGCCGCCTTGATGCGGTAGAAATCCTGCTGGAGTTGCGTCCGCGTCGCCGGCGCGAACTTCGGGTTGGTCCGCATGTCGTCGAAAAAGGCGCGAAGGCTTCCCTTGAAACCGACTTCCTGCCGGACCTTGTCGAAACCCTGGGTGATCCGCGCGACCTCGCTCAAACCGAGCTGATGGATCTGCTCCGGCGTCATCGGCAGCGTCGTCGTCGACTGCACCTGGTAGCGGTACAGCGCGTCGCCGCCCTTCATGTACATGAGGCCGACGCCGGCCCTCGCGTGTCCCAGATATTCGTTCTTGAGGAAGTCGCGCATCCGGTTCAGCGCCGGATAGATCGTTCCGCTGATCGACTGGCGGAATGCGGCCGTCAGCCGCGCCTGGTCGGCCGCGCTGATCGAATTCGGGAACGCCTTGACCGGCCCCCAATAAGGCGACTGCTCGGGCGTCAGCTTCAGCTGGTTGTCGAGCTGCTCGATCATGTTGGTGACCGTCAGCTTGGTATCGACGACACCCTCGGCCTCACCCTTCTTCCACTGGCGAATCGCCTCGTCGATGTTTCGCGCAAAGTCGGCGTTCCGCTTCAGCGCATTCTCATAATCCTGCACCGTCGCGAATGGTGCGCCGCCCTGCCCGCTCGACAGCGTCGGATAGGCCGTGTGCAGGCCGAAGAAGTGGTTCATCGGCAGCGCTTCGGTCAGCGTCAGGATGTCCGGCTGGTACCCGCGCAGCGTGTCCTTGGTTTGGAAGTCGAACACGTCATAGGCAAGCTGGTCGTCCGGGCTCAGCTCTGCTCGCGGGATGGCGTGAAGCGCGGCGAGGTCCTTCTCGGCCGCCGCCTTCTCGCCCTGCGCATGCGCATCGCTGAACAGGTCGCCCAGCCGGTCAGCATAACGATAGTCGCCGCGGAACAGCGCCTGCAGCGGATTGCGCTTCAGGCTCGCCTCGTCGCTGTCTTTGAACAGCTGGAACAGCCGGTCGTGCGCGCTTTGCTGCGCGGCCGGGGGTGCGGGGACTTGCGCCTGCGCCGGCACAGCAAGCGCAACAAGCGACGTCGAAAGGATCAGGCCGGCAAGTTTCATGGGAGGACCTCGAAAGTTTCAGGCGCAAAACGAAAAGGGGCGCTGCGATTAGGCTCGCAACGCCCCTTCGATCAATGAGCAGTAACGATCTACCAGAAGAAATTCTGGATCACGTCCACCACTTCGCCGGTGTAGATGTCGACCAGCAG
>JAFBAM010000003.1 GCA_019247755.1 Sphingomonas sp. | reverse complement strand
ACCGTCATGGGAATGACGATTCCAAGGGCGGCGACGCTTCCCGCCAAAGCGATAATCTTACCGGTTGCCCGCTTACCCATCATAATCCTCTGTGATTACCAGCTTCGCGCCAGAACGCACGAATGGCCGATGGGTTTAGAAAGGGGAAGCGCTGACCCACGGCTGAACACGAAAAAAGGAGCGCCGGACCGACCGACGCTCCTCCTTATGCAGTGTCTTCAGCTCGTTAGCGTCGGTTGATGTTTACACTGTAAACTGCGCCGTTGGGGGCGACATCGCAGCGGAAGCTGAGATCTGCTTGGTTGGCGTAGCCGTAGCCCATCGCACCGTAGGCGCCGACCCCATATGGACCGTAAGCGTAGCGGCCGCTGCTCGCGAGACCGCGGACGCGGACCATGCCGTTGCCACGCGGGCTGACCTGCGTCACCGAGACGACACGTCCGGTGGTGTTAGCGCCAAGCACCGCGCCAAGGATCCCGCCGATGCTCGAGCGGTTATAAAGACGGCTCTGCACTGCGGACGTGCACTGGGACGCGGCAACATTCGTGTTCATCGCGTAGCCGTAGCCTTGATTGTAACCGTAGCCCTGGGCGTAGCCGTATGGCTGGGAATAGCCGTAAGGCTGCGAATATCCGTAATACTGGGCCGTTGCGGGGCTGGCAGCCGCAATTGCGGCGATACCGGTGCCAAGGCCCAGGATCTTCTTCATCATCGACATGACTCTTTACCTCTATCTGCTGGATGGAGTCGCTGCCGGTAAAACGTTCATATGGGGCCGCTTGGCGCGACGTTGGTCGTAACAACCGTTCGACTCGTCGCTGCAGGATGAACCTTAGCTAAACCCACAAAAAAAGAGGGCGACCGCTCTGGCGGCCGCCCTCGATTCACCCACTTGGGAAAGGGGTTATTGGTAGTCGGCGGTCAGCGTGAAGAGCGCTGAATACGTGCCGTTCGGCTGGTTCGCGGCAATTCCGAAATCGCCGCCAACATAGACGGTGAAATTGCCGCCCGAGCCGATGACCCGGGTCGTGGCGCCCGACTGGTCGAGCGACATGCTGTTGACAGTGACGGTGTTGGTGCCGCTGACCAGCACGTTACCGGTCGGAGGTGTCAGCGACAGGAGGACCGTCTGGCCGGACTGGCCGAGACCGTCGAAGCGAGCGCGCGTCGGCGAGCTCGGAGCCGCGATGACGCCGCCGCCGACGGTACGAACACCGGTATCGGCATCAACCGTGACATTGCCCGCCGTGTTCGTCGAAGCGACCGTACCGAAGTCGAGAGCGCCGCTGTTGACGAGGCTCAGGGGCGACAGAACGATGCCGCGAGCTTCGCCCGAAGCGGTACGCTGCTGAGCGACGACCGGCGTCGCTACAGCGAGGGTGGCGGCAGCAGCCGCGAGAAGGACATTCAAACGCATCTTGGTTCCCCACATTTCAAAGGTCGAGGCGCCCCCAATGCATGACGCCGCGTTCACACCGGTTGAAAGCTTATGGTTCCCCGAAAATTTACTTTTTGCGTGAGGCACTCATTCCTTCGCGCGCGCGTCGAAGGTAAAGGAAATACAATGCGGGCCGTCACACGATAATTGCGTCGTTAACCGGCTCGCTTAGGCCAGTTTGTAGAGCATATATTTTGAAAGCTCCGCGGCCCATTCTCAATGAACCGTTTACTCGTGCGAGTTTATAAGGCGCGCAGGATGGACGAGAGCAGCATTACCCAGAACCGACGCTCGAACCGCTCGCCGGTTCTGCTGAGCGCCAAACTGAGCATGGGCGGCGAGGAGCTCTCCGTGGTCCTCCGCAATCTTTCGTCCGAAGGCGCGCTGGTCGAAGGACCGCAATTACCGGTCGAAGGGTCTGCGACGGTATTCAAGCGTAACGACCTCAGCGTCGCCGGCCGCGTGGTATGGGTGGAACGGCGCCTCGCCGGCATCGCCTTCGACCGCAAGCTCGAGCCGGGCGAAGTCTTGCGCCAGGTACCCCGGCCTCGCCAGAAGTTCGACGCCAATTTTCGCCGGCCGGGCCTCGCCTGCCAGCCGCTGAGCGACTCCGATCGCAAGATGCTCGAGACATGGATGACCCAGGCGCCCGTCGCGCGCCCGGGCGACTGACCAGCTCTAAAATACCTCGGCCGGAATCTTCATCAAGGTCTCGGCGCCCGCTTCGATCTTCCTTCTCAGAGCCGTGGATAGCGGAAGCTCGCGCGCCGCGTAGAATCGGGCCGTCACCAGCTTCGCGTCGTGGAACTCCCGGTCCTCCGCACCTTCATTGAGCGCCCGCTGGCTGGCCGCGGCCATCTTGAGCCACATCCAGCCGAGCGACACGAGCCCGAGCAGGTCCATATAAGCATACGCGCCGGCGCCCGCGTTATCAGGATCGGCCATTCCATTCTGCGCCAGCCACATCGTTGACGCCTGAAGGTCCGCGAGCGCCGGTTCCAGTGCCGCTGCGACACCGGCCGGATCGCCAGCCGCCCTGGCGTCGGCAATCTCTCGGCCAACCAGTTCGAAGAAAGCGCGCACTGCCCGGCCGCCGTCCTTAGGCAGCTTGCGGCCTACCAAGTCCATCGCCTGGATGCCGTTAGTGCCTTCGTAGATCTGCGTGATGCGGGCATCTCGGACGAACTGTTCCATCCCGTGCTCGCGGATGTAACCATGCCCGCCAAAGACCTGCTGTGCCTCGACCGCGGTCTTGAAACCCTTGTCGGTCAGATAGCCCTTGATGACGGGGGTGATGAGGCCGAGCAAATCGTCGGCGTTCTGGCGCTCAGCTTCGTCCTGTGACCGCCGCATGAGGTCGACTTGCAAGGCGCCCCAAAGGACCAGCGCCCTCCCCGCCTCATTGTAGACCCGCGCTTCCATCAGCATCCGACGAACGTCGGGGTGAACGATGATCGGGTCTGCCTTCGCGTCTGGATCGCGCTCGTCCTGCTTGAGCGCCCGGCTCTGGCGCCGTTCGCGGGCGTAGGTGGCAGCGTTTTGATAGGCGACCTCGCCTTGGGCGATCCCCTGCAGGCCCACGCCGAGGCGCGCCGCGTTCATCATGATGAACATCGCCGCAAGGCCCTTTTCCGGCTCGCCGACGAGCCATCCCTTGGCCCCGTCATAATTCATTACGCAGGTCGCGTTGCCGTGAATGCCCATTTTCTTCTCGAGGGCACCGCAAGAGACGGCATTGCGCTCGCCGAGCGATCCGTCCTCGTTCACCAGGAACTTGGGCACGACGAACAGCGAGATGCCCTTCACATTGTCGGGCGCTCCAGCGATTTTTGCGAGAACGAGGTGGATGATGTTCTCGGCCAGATCGTGCTCGCCCGACGAGATGAAGATCTTGGTGCCGGTAATGGAATAGCTGCCGTCGTCATTCGGCTCGGCGCGCGTCTTCAGCAGTCCAAGGTCGGTGCCGCAATGCGGCTCCGTGAGATTCATCGTGCCGGTCCATTTGCCGGTAATCATGGTCGGCACGTATTTCTGCTTCAGCTCGTCACTGCCCTTCACGAGCAACGACGCGATCGCCCCGGCTGTCAGCCCCTGATACATCTCGAAGCTGTGGTTGGCCGATAGGATATATTCGGTCACTGCGGTGCCGATGACCTGCGGCAGGCCCTGTCCGCCATATTCTTCGGGACCCGTCAGGGTCGGCCAGCCCGCTTCGCAGAACTGCTTGTAGGCCTCCTTGAAGCCCGGAGGCGTCACGACCGAGCCATCGTCGTTGCGCTTGCACCCGACCTCGTCGCCGATGCGGTTCAGCGGCTGCAGCACTTCGGCTGCAAATTTCCCCGCTTCCTCCAGGATCGCCTCGACGAGATCGGAGGAGGCGTTAGCGAAGCCCGGCAGGTTCGAATAGCGGCCGATGTTGAGGACATTGTTAAGGATGAACTGCGTGTCGCGCACCGGCGCGGTGTAGCTGGGCATTGCTTACCTCCGTGTCAGCAGCGCCCTTTGCCCTGCGACGAGCCGTCCGTCCAGCATCTGTAAATGTCGGGAAGCGCACATTAGATCGCAGCCGAAAGGATTTTGGATGAAGATTGGTAGATTTCTCGCGCTCGCTGCTCTTGTCGCCGCTCCCGCAAGCGCCGCCCCTCGAACCGAAACTGCCGTCCTCGCCGGCGGATGCTTCTGGGGCATGGAAAGCGTGTTCGAGCACGTGAAAGGCGTGAAGGACGTCGTTTCCGGATATGCCGGCGGCGATGGCAAGGACGCCAGCTATGACGCGGTAAGCTCCGAATCCACCGCGCATGCGGAGGCGGTGAAGATCACTTATGATCCATCGCAGGTCAGCTATGCGCAGCTGCTCCAGATATACTTCACGGTGGCCCACGATCCCACGCAGGTGAACCGGCAGGGCCCCGACGTCGGCTCGAGCTATCGTTCGGCGATCTTTCCTCAGTCGGGAGAGCAGGCGGCCTTCGCCAAGGCCTTCATCGCGCGGCTGAACGCCTCGCATATTTACAAGGCCCCGATCGCCACGAGGATCGAAAGCGGCGGCTTCTTCCCAGCCGAAGCCTATCACCAGGACTTCGCCCGGAAGCATCCTTTCTATCCTTATATCGTCGTCAACGACCGTCCGAAGGTTACGGCGCTTCAGAAGAAATTCCCGGCCTATTACAAGGCCTAAGCGGCTAAGCTGCTAAGATTTCACGCTTTATTCAGGCTGGGGGCGACAAAGGGTCGCCCTCACCCTATATGACAATTTCATTGCCGCCAGCTGGGGCCGGGACATGCTGACGACCAACCCATTCGACGACGACAAGCTCAAGGAAGAATGCGGCGTATTCGGCATCTGGGGTGCCGATAACGCGGCGAGCTTTGTAGCCTTGGGACTGCATGCGCTGCAGCATCGCGGTCAGGAAGCCGCGGGCATCACCACCTACGACGGCAAGCATTTCCATTCACACCGAGCGATGGGTCACGTCGCCGGCAATTTCGACCGGGACGATGTGATCCGCCGGCTCGCCGGCCGCGCCGGCATCGGTCACGTTCGTTATTCGACCACCGGCGAGACTGCCCTTCGCAACGTCCAGCCCCTGTTCGCCGAGCTCGCAGAGGGCGGCTTCGCGGTCGCGCATAACGGCAACCTTTCCAACGCGATGAAGCTCAGGCGGACGCTCAACCGACGCGGCTCCATCTTCCAGTCGACCAGCGATACCGAAGTGATCATCCACCTCGTCGCGACGTCGGATCGGACGAACATGCTCGACCGGCTCACCGACGCGCTGAAGCAGGTCGAAGGCGCTTATTCGCTTGTTGGCCTTACTCCTGAGGGCCTGATCGCGTGCCGCGACCCGCTCGGCATTCGCCCACTGGTCATGGGCAAGCTTGGCGAGGCCACGATTTTCGCGTCGGAGACCGTCGCGCTCGATGTCATCGGCGCGAGTTTCCTTCGCGACGTCGAGCCGGGCGAGCTGATTATCGTCAACGACAGCGGCATCCGCTCCTTCCGTCCGTTCGAAGCGCAGGCGCCCCGTCCCTGCATCTTCGAGCATGTCTATTTCTCGCGTCCGGATTCGATCGCGGAAGGCATGTCGGTCTACGAGGTGCGCAAGAACATCGGCGCCGAGCTCGCCCGCGAAGCCCCGGTCGAAGCCGACTACGTTGTGCCGGTGCCCGACAGCGGCGTCCCGGCGGCGATCGGTTACGCGCAGGCCAGCGGGATCCCGTTCGAGCTGGGGATCATCCGCTCACATTATGTTGGCCGCACGTTCATCCAGCCGAGCCAGGACGTCCGGCTTCAGGGCGTGAAGCTAAAGCATAACGCGAACAGCGCCCTGATCGACGGCAAGAGCATCGTGCTGATCGACGACTCGATCGTGCGTGGCACGACCAGCGTGAAGCTGGTGCAGATGATGCGCGATGCCGGAGCGCGCGAAGTTCACATGCGCATCGCGTCACCGCCAACGCGCCACGGCTGCTTCTACGGCGTCGATACCCCGGAAAGGGCCAAGCTTCTTGCGGCGCAGATGAACGTCGACCAGATGCGCGATTACATCAATGCGGACAGCCTTGCCTTCATCTCGATCGAGGGCCTTTATCGGGCGCTGGGCGATGAGCGCGATGCCGCCAATCCGCAGCGGTGCGACGCCTGCTTCACTGGCGCTTATCCGACGACCCTGACCGACCTCACTGAGAAGGAAGGAAGCGCGGCCCTGTCGTTGGTCGCCAGCCGCTAAGCCGCTAGAGGCGGCGCCATGAATGATTCGAAGCCTTTTCAGGGCAAGCTCGCTTTAGTCACCGGCGCCAGCCGGGGCATCGGAGCTGCGACCGCCGAGGCGCTGGCGGCCGCCGGAGCGCATGTCATCCTCGTTGCGAGGACTGCGTCCGCCCTCGAGGAGGTGGAGGACCGCATCCACGCCGCAGGCGGTAGCGCGACGATCGCGCCGCTCGACCTCACCGACGGCGAGAGCATCGGTAAGCTTGCCGCCGCGGTCGCGCAGCGCTGGGAAAAGCTCGACATCCTCGTGCTGAATGCCGCCATGCTCGGCTCGCTCAGTCCCGTGCAGGATATCGACCCCAAGGAATATTCGCGGATCCTGAGCCTTAACCTGCTCGCTAATCAGGCTTTGATCGCCGCGTTTGATCCGCTCCTGAAGCGCTCCGATAAAGCCGACGTCGTGGCACTGACATCTTCGGTCGGCGCCGAACCGCGCGCGTTCTGGGGCGCCTACGGATCATCCAAGGCCGCGCTTGAGATATTGCTCGGCGCCTACGCCGACGAGACTTCGTACAAAGGCTGCATACGAATTCATATCATTGACCCGGGCGCGACGCGGACGCGGATGAGGGCGATCGCTTTTCCCGGGGAGGAGCCTGAAACCCTGAAGCCACCAGAAGTGGTTGCATCGGCGATCCTCGACAGATTGGGGACCCGGGCTCCGAGCGGTGAGAAGATTCGCGTCGAGGCTTAGCGCCTTTATTTTTCGTTAAACGCCCGTTGCCCGACTCGACGTTAATTCGTATGAGGTGCGTCACATTATCGATGTCGCCGAGACAGCAACGCTAATCGAGATCCATTTTTTTCTGAGTTCGTAAAAGAGAGCCGGGCCAGGGGCCTCTTCGAGTGATGCGCATTGCTCGGTGCAACGTTGCCCCTGTGCCGAGCACGGGTGAGCTCTGCTAAGCTTTATGCCCGGCAGAGCTCACCCGATCTCTCGCACCACTGTCACTTGTGCAACGTCGATCGCGCCGCCTCGAAATCCCCCTTCGCAATACATTAAATAATAGCGCCACAAATTGTGGAACGGCTCCGCGAAGTCCTTCAGCGAGCCGCGGGCGACGGCCTGATTGTAGCGCTCACGCCAGCGCTTGAGCGTCTCGGAATAATCTTCGCCGAAGCCGTCACGACGCTCCCATGACAAGCCGCGATCGCGGGCGAGTAAAGCAAACTCCGGCTCATCGAGGAGAAGGCCACCAGGAAAGATGTAGGTCTGGATGAAATCGGGGTTGCGCGCGTATCGGGCGAACAACCGGTGGTCCATCGAGATGAATTGGAGCGCGGCGCGACCGCCCGGACGCAGGTTCCTCGCGATGCAGTCCAGATAGGCACCCCACCAGCGGCGACCGACAGCCTCCACCATCTCGACCGAGGCGACTGCATCGAACTGCTCGGCGGTGTCGCGATAATCTGCCAACCGGATCTCGACTCGATCTGAAAGGCCGGCATCGGCAATCTTTCGATCGGCCCAGGCCTTCTGCTCTGTCGACAGGGTGAGACCAATCACGGACACGTCGCGTTTTGCAGCTTCTATTGCCAGCGTTCCCCAACCGCATCCGATCTCCAGCAACCGCTGGCCGGGCTTTAGATCGAGCCGGTCGAGTAGCGTATTGATCTTCCGCAGCTGCGCCTCTTCGAGCGTTTCCTCCCGGGATGCAAAGCGTGCCGACGAATAGGTCATCGTTTCGTCGAGCCAAGCGGAATAAAAATCGTTGCCGAGATCGTAGTGCGCGGCGATGTTTTTGCGCGCCTTGCGTGGCGCATTGTCGCGAAGCCGATGAGCAAGCGCGTTGACCCAGCGGAACGGCCCCTTGGCGCGGCCCAGCTCGCCCAGCTCGATCGCGTTGGCGGAGAAAGTCTCGAACACCGTCACCGGGTCCGGGCTCGACCATTCGCCCAGCGTCCAGGCCTTGTACCACCCCACCGAACCGGAAGTTGCGAGCCGCACCACCGCCAGCCAGCTGGACAAGCGGACGACGGCATGTGGACCATCCGCATGGAACCCGAGGCGGCGCTTGTCGCCATCGGGTAAGACAACCTCGATTCCGCCGCGCGGCAGCCGCCGGTCGATCTCCTCCAGCATCTTGGAAATGGCCGGGGCCGTGAGCCGCGCAAGGATGCCGCCGCCGGTCGCGAAACCGCGGTCCGCGCGAACCAGATGCTCGCCGCGCGTGCTCATGCCGCGCGAGTTATGAATTCATTTATTGTTTGTCGAGCGGGACAAGGAACGGCTGGCCCCGAAACCAGTGTCGGACCGCCCCGGGGATCAGGCGCGATCGCAGCGGTCCGTAGAAGCGCTGGTCGATCAAATAGGAATGTCCGTCCTTGCGAATGACCACCGGCATGCGCGACCAGACCATATAAGCCTTGATGTGCGGCTGGGTCCGAATGGCCTCGGCCAGTGCCGGGTCGTCGAGGCGAAGCGGCTCGGCAACGGAGTCGATCGTCAGGCCTCTCTCGAGATCGAAATCACCGCTGCCCCACAGGTGGTCGCTTCGCCACTGGATGTTCCGCTCCCAAAAAGCGATGGGCGGCGGACCCGCGACGATCAGCGTCGGCTCGATACCGCGTTGTCGCAGTATTTCCGCGGCGCGTTGCTCGATGCGCGCGCTCTCACCGAGATTGAACGCGATGTAGGCGAGCATGATTACACCCGCGACCTGCGCCGGACGTCCCGGTTTCGGCAGATGATGTCGCCAGCGCCGAGACGACCAGGCAATCCCGGTGATCATCAGCACCCAATAGACCCAGTCGATGATGAAGATCGCATTGCCCGAATACCAACGCCAGCTGACCGGCGCGAAGATCGCGATGGCGTAGGTCGTCAGCCAGTCCAGGAACGGATGCGACATCACGGCGAGAAGCGTCGCCACGAACAATGGTCCGGGCCGGAACTCCAACGTCGACGCGCCCCGCGGCTTGATCCGGTCGATCGCCCAGAGAAGGCCGACGATCAGCGCAGCGAGGATCGGCCAGGCGAACACTGCGTGCAGGGGACCGCGGTGAAACTCGATGCCTTCGACTTGAAAGAAACGCGGCGCGAAGACGTCGATGTCCGGTGCGTTGGCGCCGAGCAGGCATGCCGCGAAAGCGTAGCGCGAGCGGCGCCGAAGGCCCATTTCGGCGAGCAAGCCGCCGGCCAATGTGTGCGTAATGTTGTCCAGTGATTATCCTCCCCTCGCTTTCGAGGGGAGGTGGCAGCCGCAGGCTGACGGAGGGGCCCCTCCACCAGCTTCGCTGGTCCCCCTCCCCTGCAAATGCAGGGGAGGATTACTCAGGACGCGGCTCCTTTTCGACCATCCAGGTCTGGCCCTTGCTAACGAGCTTCTGCAGATCCGGTTGCTTGCCCGAGGCGGCCGCCTGGTTCTGCTCGACGACGGCGCTTTCGAAGGTCGGCGCGGGATCCTCGTAGATGACGCCGAGCGCCACCGGGAAGCCCTGCGGCATCTCGATCAGCATAGCGGCGATGCCCTTGTTCTTGGGATCGTGAACGATGACGGCGGAATCGTCGCTATCGACAACTTTCAGACAGAGCCGGTCGACGTCCAGCGCGAGGCCCTTGGTGCCGTTGGCGAACAGCATCTTTTCGCCGGCCTTCAGCCACAACTGCTTCTCGGACGCGACGTCCCGCTCGGTGAAGCTGGCGAAGACGTCGTCGTTATAGACAACGCAATTCTGGTAGATCTCGACGAAGCTGGCGCCGCGATGCGCATGCGCGGCCTTCAGCACGTCGGGCAGATTCTTGTGAACGTCGATACCGCGGGCGATGAAGCGCGCGCCCGATCCCAGCGCGTACGCGCAAGGCGTGACTGGCCGGTCGACCGACCCGAACGGCGTCGAGGGTGAGCGCGTGCCCACGCGGCTGGTCGGCGAATATTGGCCTTTAGTCAGGCCGTAGATCTCATTGTTGAACAGCAGGATCTGGCAGTCGAGGTTGCGGCGCAGCACGTGCATCGTGTGGTTGCCGCCGATCGACAGCGCGTCGCCGTCCCCGGTGATGATCCAGACGTCTAACTCGGGATTGGCGAGCTTCACGCCGGTCGCGACCGCGGCGGCGCGGCCGTGGATCGTGTGGAAGCCGTAGCTCGCCATGTAATAGGGAAAGCGGCTGGAGCAGCCGATGCCGCTGATGAACACCGTCTTCTCGCGCGCGACGCCGAGCTCCGGCATCGTCCGCTGAACCGCTTTCAGCACGGCATAGTCGCCGCAGCCCGGGCACCAGCGGACCTCCTGATCGCTCGCCCAATCCTTGGCGGTGGTGACGGTCGTCATTTCATTCATCAGTGGGGCCTCAGCCAGATTACGAGCAGAATGATGCAGACCAGCATGATCGCCATCGGCCAGACGCTGATCTGCTTCATGCCTTCGCGTCCCTTAAAGCCACTAATGTCACATGGTGCGTCATCATTTTCCGTGGCTTTAAGGCAAAGTTGAATCGATCGCCGCCTCGATCTCGGCGATGCGGAACGGGTGGCCCGACACCTTGGTCAGCGACTTGGCGTCGACCAGGAACTGGTCGCG
>JAFBAM010000188.1 GCA_019247755.1 Sphingomonas sp. | reverse complement strand
CCGGCCTTGATCGCCTCGACCGCAACCGACACCGCGCCGTGGGCGGTGATGATCACCACCGCGGCATCCGGGTCTTGGCTCATGACCTTACCCAGGAAGTTGAGGCCCTCGCGGCCGTCGGTGGCGCCGCGCTGGAAATTGAGGTCGAGCAGGATCGCATCGGGGGTCTCTTTGCTGAGGAGCGCCAGCAGGTCCGCCGGCGCGCTCATGGTTTCGACGCGTTCGAACAGGTCGCGAAGCGCCAGGCGCGCAGCAAGCGCGATATCGGGATCGTCATCCACAACGACCGCAAGGCTGAACGGTGAGGCCACGCTACATCTGTAGCGTTAGTGTCCGGAAATGAACAGTAGCTGACTGAAATTTTGCAATTCTAATTGGCACGGCGCTTGCAAAGATTCGGGGGATGGGAAATTCGTTGCGCTACATTTGTAGAGAGCGGGGAGCGTCGAACGGGGGCCGTTCGCTGTCCGCTTCCGGACAATCGCTGCCCAAAGGTGGACAGTGAGCCTCGTGGAACTGAAGCGGCCGAGCCAGTCCGAAGCCGTCAGCGGCGGCGCGATGGACCGGGTCGTTGAGCGAAAGCGAATCGACAAGAAAATCCTAATCGGCGGAGCGTCGGCAGTCGCGCTTTTGCTGATCATTCTCTTCTGGCTGTTCGCCCCGCGCGCGGATTCGATGGCCGTCAGCCAGGACCGGCTCGCCATTTCCGCCGCGCAGCAGGGTACGTTCGATGACTTCTTGCCGCTCCGCGGGCGCGTGACGCCACTTGTCACCGTTTATCTCGATGCGATCGAGGGGGGACGGGTCGACCAGAAGCTGGTCGAAGACGGCGCGCACGTGACACAAGGCCAGTTGCTCGCAGTCCTGTCGAACGCCGAGCTCCAGCTCTCGACGCTCGAGAAGCAGGCCGAGGTCGAGCAGCAGCTCAACAATATGCGCAGCCAAGAGCTGGCGCTGACCCAGACCCGCAACACCAACCTTCGCGACCTCAACCAGGCCGAGACCGACCTCGCTAAGGCGAAGCGGGTATTCGACCTCCAGAAGTCGCTGGCCGATCGCGGCTTCGTCGCCAAGAAGACGTTCAACGATACGGCCGACGACCTCGCCTACCAGCAGCAGCGCCTCGCGATCCTGAAGCACAGCATCGCGCAGACGGAAGCGCTTCAGTCTAGTCAGCTGCAGCAGCTCAGGCTTGCGTCGGGCTCGCTCAGCAGCAGTATGGGCATCGCGCGGAACAATCTCGGTCAGCTCAACATTCGCGCGCCCGTTACCGGCGAGCTCAGCGGCTTCGAGCTACAGCTTGGACAGGCGCTTCAGCAGGGCGAACGGATTGGCCAGATCGACAGCACCGGCGGCAACAAGCTGCAGGCCGACGTCGACGAATATTATCTTGGTCGCGTCCGTATTGGACAGGCCGCTACTGCCGACGTCGACGGCAAGACCTACCGGCTGAAAGTGGCGAAGGTCTATCCGCAGGTCAAAAACGGTCAGTTCCAGGTCGACCTGGTGTTCGACGGTCCGGCGCCGGCCTCCGTCCAGCGTGGCCAGACCATCGCCACCAAGCTGACGCTCGGCGATTCCGCGAAGGCCCTGCTGATCCCCAACGGCGCCTTCTTCAACGACACGGGCGGCAATTGGATCTTCGTCGTCGATAGCAGTGGCAAGAGCGCCACCAAGCGTCAGATCCAGCTGGGCCGCCGCAACGCCGATTTCATCGAAGTGCTCGGCGGGCTTCAGCCCGGCGAGCGCGTGATCACCTCATCCTACAGCGGCCTTACCGACAAGGACCGCCTCACCTTCAGTTCCGGCGAGTAACGAAAGGAATCCC
The DNA here is from genome assembly GCA_019247755.1 of Sphingomonas sp. Lineage (GTDB taxonomy): Bacteria > Pseudomonadota > Alphaproteobacteria > Sphingomonadales > Sphingomonadaceae > Sphingomicrobium. The sequence goes on along the minus strand of JAFBAM010000188.1, from coordinate 2,034 downwards.
TCGTGCTGACGATGACCGGCCTTACCAAGACCTACCGCACCGATACGGTCGAAACGACCGCGCTGGATTCCGTCGACCTCGATATCGCCGACGGCGAGTTCGTCGCGATCATGGGCCCGTCGGGCTGCGGCAAATCGACCCTGCTCAATGTCATGGGAATGCTCGATAGCCCGACCAGCGGCTCCTACGTTTTCAACGGCAAGGAGGTTGCCGGGCAGAATGAGACGCAGCTCGCCGACACGCGCAAGAGCAACATCGGCTTCATCTTCCAGAGCTTCAATCTGGTCGACGAGCTGACGGTCCGCGAGAATGTCGAGCTTGCGCTCCTCTACCACAACTTCCCGGCGTCGGAGCGCAAGGCGCGCGTCGATCGCGTGCTCGACAAGGTCGGGATCGCCCACCGCGCCAAGCATCGGCCGACCCAGCTTTCGGGCGGCCAGCAGCAGCGCGTCGCGGTTGCCCGCGCCCTGGTTGGCGAGCCCAAGCTTATCCTCGCCGACGAGCCGACGGGCAACCTCGACACGGCGCATGGCGAAGAGGTCATGCGCATGCTTCGCCAGCTCAACCAGGAGGGGTCGACCATCGTGATGGTCACGCACTCGCCGAGCCACGCCGATTTCGCGAGCCGGGTCGTCAACATGCTCGATGGCCGCATCCTCCAGGAGCGTCGCCGCGCCGCCTGATCTCGACCGAAGCCACTCTCTGAAGGACAGTCACCATGTGGCGCAATTACTGGACGGTAGCAGTCAGGGCCCTCGCCAAGAGCCGGACCTACTCGATCATCAACATCGCCGGCCTCGCCATCGGCATGGCCGCGTGCATCATGATCCTGCTCTACATCAACTATGAGCGGAGTTACGACAAATGGATTCCGGACGCTGAGAACACCTACCAGCTTCAAGTCTGGTCGCCGCATCCGAAGGATGGCCAACCCTTCTTCATCCAGATGGCCAATTATGCGTCGAAAGACGCGATTAAGAAGGATTATCCGCAGGTCGAGCACGCTGCTTACCTGCAGGATAGTGGACCGGTCTTCATCAAGGACGGCCAGGCCTACTCCACCAAGGACAAGGGCTGGATGTTCACCGACGACGACTTCCTCAAGGTCGTCAGTCTACCGCTGATCGCCGGAACGACTTTGACCCAGCCGCAGACGGCCGTGATCACGCAAAGCGAGGCTATCCAGCGCTACGGCACCGATCAGGTTGTCGGCCGCACGCTCACCGTCATTTCGCGCGGCATCAAGCGCGATTTCAAGATCAACGGCGTGATCAAGGACGTGCCGAAGAATTCGAGCATGAAGATCAACGCGATCATGCGGCTCGACTATGTCGCATTCAACGCCACAGGTCCGCAATTCCTGACCTGCTGGGGCTGTCAGTCGGGGTGGGTCTATTTGAAGCTGAGGCCGGGCAGCAATGTCGCGCAGATGCAGGCGCAGGAGCCGGCATGGGAGAAAAGGAACATTCCGGACGATCCCACCGTCGGCATCAAGTTCAACCAGGGCACCGACAACGACTGGCACTTCGTCAACATCAAGGACGTGCACCTCGGCAAGGCGCAGGATGGCGAGATGACTCCCGGCAATGACGTCCGGACAATTACGACGTTCGGGATCATCGCGGTGCTGATCCTCGGCATGGCGGTGGTGAACTTCACGAACCTAGCCACGGCACGGGCCAGTCAGCGTGCCCGTGAAGTCGCGTTGCGCAAAGTGCTGGGGGCAACACGCAGTCAGCTGATCGTCCAATTCGTCGCGGAATCGATCCTGATTTCTGCGGTGGCAATGCTGCTTGCGCTGGCGCTGGTCGAGCTCCTTGTGAAGCCATTTGCCGCGTTCCTCGATGCCGACCTCAATCTCGACTATTTCGGAAGTAACGGAATCCTGTTGCCGGCCATCGGGCTGACCTTGCTCGTCGGCATTGTCAGCGGCTTGTACCCCGCTTTCTTCCTGTCACGGTTCCAACCGGCGCAAGTGCTGAAGGCCAACCGTTCGGCAGCCGAAACCCCTGGCTCGGGACGGCTGCGCACTGC
>JAFBAM010000333.1 GCA_019247755.1 Sphingomonas sp. | reverse complement strand
ATCTCGCCCTCAGCGGTACGCTCGCACGCCCAGCCGCGTGCCTCGAAATATTGTTCGAGAACCTCGATTGGCGCGCCGTCGTCGCGCTCTTCCTGGGCCTCTTCTTCGCTCAGGATCACGCTCCGGGACTGGCCTTGGGCTTGCGCGCACTCGGCTTGGCTGCGCCCGCGACAGGGCCCGCCACCTTAGCTTCGAGCGTCGCGATACGAGCTTTGAGGATCTCATTCTCGTCGCGCGCGGCCGCGGCCATCGCCTTCACCGCTTCGAACTCATCGCGGCCGACGAAGTCGCTGCCTGCCATCCATTCGCGAAATTTCTCGCGAGCGCCAGCCTCGGCCTCGCGGCCCATGCCCGCGAAGGTCCCCGCAACGCCGTTCATCATCTTCACGAAGTCGTCGAACAGCCGGTTCTCGGACTGCATCGCAAATCTCCCTTTCGGCGCGGAAATAGGGAGTTGCGGCCTTTTCCGCCACCCTGGTGGCCGGACCTATCCCCAGCTGCCTGAGATATCCCCAGTTATCAGAAGCCGAGAAGCGAGGTTCCTGCGCCCGGATTGAGCTTCTCGATCGTAGCGTTGAGCGTACCCGCGAAGACTAGCCACGCGATGTACGGCACCATGAGTAACCCTGCGGAAGCCCGGATCCGGGTGAACTGCCCCGCAGCTGCTGCCGCGATCGCAGCCATCAGGAAGATGACGACCTTGGCGAGCTTGATGTCGTGCCCCGCAAAGAAGATGGGGGACCAGGCAAAGTTCAGCGCCAGCTGGATGAAGAAGAGCAGCAGCGCGTTTCGCCGCCGGTCGGATGGCGGCTCGGCCAGGATCATCGCTACTGAGATGCCGAGCAGCGCGTAGAGAATGGGCCAGACCACTCCGAACGCCCAGCCCGGCGGCATGAAAAAAGGCTTTTGAAGCGCGTCGAACCAGGAATTTCCGTAGCCGCTGTTGGACAGCCAACCGCTGAGGCCGCCCAGCAACTCGATCGCGATTACGGCAATGAGCGCCGTCTTCCACCAGCTGTTTCGTTCGACCGTCTCAGCCATTTTTCTCCGCTCCCAGCAGGAATTCCACGTTCCCTTCAGGTCCCGTGATCGGGCTCGGCGTGACCCCCAGCACGGTCCAGCCCTGCGCTTCAACCCAGTCTTTGGCCTCGGTGCAGACGCGGTCGTGGACCGCAGGATCGCGAACGACACCGCCTTTCCCCACTTCCTCGCGACCGGCCTCGAACTGCGGCTTGATCAACGCAACCAGCTTCGCGCCGGGCTTGGCGAGCTTCAGCGGCGCTTCAAGCACTTTGGCGAGGCTGATGAAGCTGGCGTCGCAAACGATGACATCGATCGTTTCCGGAATGATGCTCGAATCCAGCGATCGCGCATTGGTTTGCTCGTGAACGACGACGCGCGGGTCTTGCCTCAGCTTCCACGCCAGCTGGTTGGTGCCGACATCGACGGCGTAAACTCTTGCAGCCCCGCGGCTCAGCAGCACGTCGGTGAACCCGCCGGTCGAGCTGCCGACGTCCAGTGCAACCGCGCCCGTTACGTCGAACCCAAAATGCGTGAGCCCGTGGTCGAGCTTGATGCCGCCTCGCGAGGCCCATGGATGGTCCTTGCCGCGCACTTCGAGCGGCGCGTCCTCGGCGAGCATGTCGCCTGCCTTGGACAGCTTCTTCTCGCCGGAAAACACTGCCCCCGCCATGATCAGCGCCTGCGCTCGTGTCCGGCTCTCCGCAAGCCCGCGGCTTACCAGCAGCTGGTCTGCGCGGATTTTGGCTACGCCCGCACCTCTTCGACGCCGACGCTGTTGCGCCGGAGCGCCTTCAGCACGGTCTCGACGATCTGCGGCGCGTTCAGGCCCGCGTCGTCATATTGCTTCTTCGGATTGTCGTGGTCCTGGAAGCGGTCGGGCAGCCGCATGGTTCGGATCTTGAGGCCCGCATCGAGCAAGCCCTCATCGCTGGCTAGCGTCAGGACGTGCGCGCCGAGGCCACCAATTGCCGCTTCTTCTACCGTCACGGCCACCTCGTGCGTCGTCAGCAGCTTGCGGATCAGCTCGCTGTCGAGCGGCTTGGCGAAACGGAGGTCCGCGACAGTCGTCGACAGGCCCTTGGCTTCCAGTTCCTCCGCAGCCTTCTCAGCCTCTTCGAGGCGCGTACCGAGCGACAGGATCGCGACCTTCTTGCCCTCGCGGACGATACGCCCCTTGCCGATCTCCAGCGCCTGCGGCTGCTCAGGGAGCGGCACGCCCCTGCCCTCACCGCGCGGATACCGCACCGCAATCGGACCGCTGTCGTGCACCGCCATCGTATGCACCATGTGGCACAGCTCGGCCTCGTCGGCCGCGGCCATCACCACGAAGTTGGGCAGCGTGCAGAGATAGGCGAGGTCGAACGACCCCGCATGCGTCGCGCCGTCCGCGCCGACCAGACCCGCCCGGTCCATCGCGAAGCGCACCGGCAAGTTCTGAATCGCGACATCGTGAACGACCTGGTCGTACGCTCGCTGCAGGAATGTCGAATAAATGGTCGCGAACGGGCGATAGCCCTGCGCCGCCAGTCCCGCGGCGAACGTAACCGCATGCTGCTCGGCAATGCCGACATCGAACGTGCGCTCGGGGAATGCTTCCGCGACCTTGTCGAGGCCGGTGCCGGACGGCATCGCCGCGGTGATCGCCACGACCTTCTCGTCGCGCGCCATCTCGGCGCTTAGCGCCTTGGCGAATACGCCGGTATAGCTCGGCGCTCCGGCTGCGGGCTTGGCCTGGACACCCGACACGACGTCGAACTTCACCACGCCGTGATATTTGTCAGCGCTATTCTCAGCCGGGGCGTAGCCCTTGCCCTTCTGCGTGACGACGTGGACCAGCATCGGCCCGACCTCGGCGTCCCGAACATTCTCCAGCACTTCCACCAGCGCGCGGACGTCATGACCGTCGATCGGCCCGACATAATAGAAACCGAGCTCGTCGAAGAGCGTGCCGCCGGTGACCATGCCGCGCGCATATTCCTCCATCCGTCCCGCGATCCGGTGGAGCGGCTCGGGCATTGCGCGGGCGAGCTTCTGGGCAAGGCTGCGCGGCGCCAGATATTTGCTCGAGCTAACCAGCCGCGCGAGGCTGTTCCTCAGCGATCCCACCGGCGGCGCGATCGACATGTCATTGTCGTTGAGGATGACGATCAACCGGTTGCCGGCAGCAGCAGCGTTGTTCATCGCCTCATAGGCCATGCCGGCCGAGAGGGCGCCGTCGCCGATGACGGCGATCGCGCGCCCCGGCGCATCGGCCAGCTTGTTGGCGATCGCAAAACCCAGCGCAGCAGAGATCGACGTCGAGCTATGTGCCGCCCCGAACGGGTCGTACTCGCTCTCGGCACGGCGGGTGAAGCCGCTGAGCCCCCCGCCCTGCCTTAGCGTCCGGATGCGGTCGCGTCGCCCGGTGATGATCTTGTGCGGATAGGCCTGGTGTCCGACGTCCCAGATCAATTTGTCGTTCGGCGTATCGAACACGTAGTGAAGGGCGACGGTCAACTCGACCACGCCAAGACCGGCCCCCAGATGCCCGCCGGTCACGGAGACCGCCGAGATCACTTCCTGACGCAGTTCCTCCGCGAGTTCCGGCAGCTGCTCCTTGGACAAAGCGCGCAGGTCGGCCGGGAACTGCACGGTATCGAGCAGCGGGGTTTCGGGACGTTCACTCATCGCTTCAGGGCCTTAGGCAATGGAACCCGAGATGTCATCCACCTGGTCCGCCTAACCCCCACAAAACGACCGATTTCAGCGATTCCTCAGGATTTGCTCAGGCGGCTTCCGGAAGCTTCAGCCCGTTCTGCCGGATCAACGCATCGATCGCCGCAACGGCGCTTTCGAACCTCTGCTCCCAACTGCCGCTAATTTCGATGAAGTTGGTTCGCGATAAGGTCAGCGAGTCCCGCGCGATGCGGTGGAAGCGGTCGCGCTGCTCCTTGCTCTTGTAGACCCGCGTGCCATCATCGACGAACGGCGCATCCGGTGCGAGCATCAGATAGAGGTCGGCCTTGCGATGGCAGATCAATTGATCGGGCATGTAGCCGATCATCATCTGCGACCAGGCTGCAGTCATCAACGCGTCGGTGTCGGTCACCAGCAGGCGGTTCGCCCACGGCCGTGCGGCTTCGATCATCGCCTGCTGCGCTTCGCCAATCAGCAGCAAATCGTCCTCGCGGCAGTCGGTGCCGTGCGTCTCGCAGTGCGCGCGGCCATATTCGGGAACGCAAATGGTCGAATAATGCTCGGCCAGCCGCTCGGCGAGCGTCGATTTCCCGACGCTCTCGATCCCGTGAAGGCAGACCGTCAACCCGTAATGACTGCGAACCGGGCTGGGCAGATAATCCCAATGTTCCCACGGCGCGGCGCGGATCGCCGAGCCGCTGAGACCGCCTAGCCCACCCTGGTCGGCATTGAGCACCCTGGCGCCGAGCGGGACAAACATGCCGCCCGTGTGCGCCGCGATGTCGGCGCCATAAGCTTCGCCGGCGAACACAAAATCGATCCGCTCGGGGTGATGCTTGGTGATGACCCGTTCCCAGATGTCCCAAAAGTCGGGGCTTGCGCTCGGATCCTGCGGTACGGGGCGCGATTGCCAGCGGATCCGGCAGTCGGGGAACAGCTCCTTCATCCACTCCAGCCGCGTCTCTCCCGGAATCGGGTCATCGGGAAGCGAGCACAAAAGTATCGTCAGCTCGTCGACCAGCGCGCGCGCGGACTGGATCAGCGTCACATGCCCGGCATGCGGCGGCATGAACTTCCCCAGGATCAATCCGCGCTTCACGCCTTCGCTCTCCGCCGCCATTCGAATAATCCGATCCCCGCCAATATCAGGAAGAGCCCGTAGAGCGCAGAGGTTACGAAAAGCCCTTTCCAGGCGAATAGCCCGATCGCGATCATATCAACCGCAATCCACAGCACCCAGCTTTCGACCCTGCGCAGCGACTGCAGGCATTGCGCGGCGATGCTGAGCCCCGCGGTCGTCGCATCGATGAAAGGCGCGGCAGCGTCGGTGAAGCGCGCCATGCCAGCCCCCCACAGCGCGATCGCTACGGCGGTGCCTGCAAGCCAGGGCGTTCGCTGCTTCCAGTCCATCCAGCTCACCGCTACGCCATGGTCAACGTGCTTGGCGTGGACCCAGGCCCACCAGCCGTAGATCTGGATGACGAAAAAGAAGATCTGGAGGAGCGCATCCGAGTAGAGCTTCGTGCTCCAGAACACGAAGAAATAGAGCGCCACCATGACGATGCCGAAAGGGTAGTTCCAGGTGGAACGGCGGACGACCAGCACGACGTTGATCACGCCGAGCACAGCCGCTGCAATTTCGATATCCCTCATTCGCGGGTGTCAGGACTTCATGATCATCGCAGGACGATCATGTAACCTATCAGGGATTCACCGCAATCAGCGGAAATTTAATCCGCGCAGTCTCCGCAGGTGCCGCGGACTTCGATCACCGGACGAGGGGCCGAAAAGCCCGCGTCCTTGGCCGCGGCGCGGACGCCACTAGTCAGGCTGTCGTCATCGATGTGCACCGCCTGCCCGCAATTGTCGCAGATCAGGAAGATGCAGTCGTGCAAGCAGCCCGGGTGCTGGTTGGCGACATACGCATTGGCGCTTTCGACCCGCCTCGCGAGGTTAGCGCCCACGAACAGGTCAAGGATGCGATAGACGCTGTTGGCCGCGACACGACGCCCCTGTGCCTTCGAAACCTCTTCGGCGATGTCATAAGCGCTGGCCGGCTTCTCGAACGCCGCGAGCGCCTTGAACACCGCTTCGCGCATGTCGGTCCATTGCTCGCCCTGTCGGGTCAGCCGCTCGCGTGCGGCTTCCTTGAGCGACTCGCCCTCGTGGAGTTGATGGTCGTGCCGGGTCATGAGATAACGTTCATCTAGTCCTCGCCTGCCTCGTCGGCAAGCAGACTCGATTACTCGCTGGCGAGCACGTTCAAACGGTGGCCGAGCGCCACGATCATTACGCCGATTACAGTGTAAATCGGCTCGCGGCCATCATGCGGAAGGCTCAGCGCCCCCGCCATCACGCCGAGGCCGAGGCCGCCGATGGCGCTTGGCATCATGAAGCCATGTTCGAGGATCCCACGCCCAAGCGCGAAAGCGCCGATGATCATCGCCAGTGACAGGCCCACTTCGTGGATGATCGGCTGGCCGAGGAAACCGCCCGCCGATGCGAGTAGGCCGAGCAATACCGCCGTCGCGACGCAATGCACGACGCACAGGCCAGAAAGGCCCATCGCGATCCGGTCGAGCCGTCCTAGCGGAAGCGTCATTTGCGTCATCGCCCCGACTTTATAGGAGCGGACGATCATAGTTACAATATAACATTCGAATATTTTGCCGCCTTGCCGAACGGCTCGCCTCGCGCAAATAGGCCGTCATCGCATGAGCACCGCCCCCTCCTCCGCTTCGCCCCGCGGCCTCTCCGACCTGCTGCTCTTCGTCGCGGGGCTCGTCTTCGCGATGGTGGTTGTCGGCGGCATCACCCGCCTGACCGAGAGCGGCCTCTCGATCACCGAGTGGAAACCGATCAGCGGCGCGATCCCGCCACTCACCCACGCAGATTGGCAGCATGAGTTCGACCTCTACCGGCAGACGCCGCAATATCGCGAAGTGGCCGGCCCGGCCGGAATGACGCTCGCCGGCTTCAAGTTCATCTTCTTCTGGGAATGGGTCCACCGCCTGCTCGGCCGCGTCCTTGGCCTCGTCTTCTTCGTCGGCGTCGGCTGGTTTGCGGTGAAGCGCGCAATCCCGAAGGGCTTCAGTTGGCGCCTCGTCGCTTTGTTCGTTCTCGGCGGGCTCCAGGGCGCGGTCGGCTGGTTCATGGTGATGTCGGGCCTAGAAGGACAGACGGAGGTCAGCCCCTATCGCCTGTCCGCTCACCTGCTGTTCGCCTTGTTCCTGTTCGCGGCTTTGATCTGGACCGCGCTGGACCTCAGGCGTGCAGACCCGAAGCCAGCGCGGCTAACTGGCTGGGGTGCGGTCGCCCTCGCCACCCTGTTCATCCAGCTCATGCTCGGCGCCTGGGTCGCGGGTTTTCGTGCCGGCTACGTCTCGAACACTTGGCCTGCCATGAATGGTCATTTCGTCCCCGAGGGGATCGATTGGTCACGCGGGGCCCTGTTTGCGGCCACCCACGACCAATTCCTGCTTCATTTCATGCACCGCTGGTGGGCGTGGGTAGTCGTCATGGTCCTGGTGCTGTTCGCACGCAAAGTTCGAAACGAGTCACGGCCGGCCTCGATCGCGCTTCATGCCGCCTTCGGGACGCAGATCATCCTGGGCATCGCGACGGTCCTGTCAGGAATCGCGATCTGGCTAGCGGTCCTCCACCAGGCGACTGGCGCCCTCCTCGTGGCGGCAACGGTCTGGGGGGGCCACGAACTGGGTAGGCGCGAGGCATGAGCGTGATCTCGGTCTATGCAGTCTTTGCCGACGCCGAGGAGGCCGAGCGCATCGGCCGGCAAGTGATCGGGGAGCGCCTTGCGGCCTGCGTGAATATCATTCCAGGAGTCCGCTCGATCTACCGCTGGAAAGGCGCCATCGAAGCCGCCGACGAAGTCGCCGCCATCTTCAAGACGAGCGACGACCAGGCAAACGCCCTGATGGCCAGGATCGCGGGCCTGCACAGCTACGATGTTCCGTGCGTCGTCACCTGGCCGATCGACAAGGTCCTCGCCCCCTACGCCGACTGGGTCGAGGACAACACCGGCTAGGCGCGAACCCGATCCAAGTAGAGGTAGGTGGAATCGAATTCGGCGATCCCTTCCAGGCCCCGGCGATCGAGGATCGTCAGCTGCCGGTTCTCGAGCTCGACCAGACCCCGGCGGCGCAGTTCCTGGATCGTCCGGTTGGCGTGGACGACGGTCAGCCCGAGGCATTCGGACAACTCGCGCTGCGTCAATGGGAAGGCATAGCCGTCCGGCCGCGCCTGCCCGACCGCGTCGAGCCGCAGGTAAAGCTCGCAGAACAAATGGGCCATCCGCGACATTGCGGACCGCTGACCAAGCGACAGCGCCAGCTCACGGGTGATCGCCGCGTCGACGTTGGCCGAAAACCAGTAATATTGCCCCAGCCGCGGGTAGCTTTCGATGATCTCCTTCAGCCGCTCGTGGGGCACGACGCCTACCGTGCACTCGCTCAGCGTCACGACGTCATGGTCGAGCCGCTTCAACGTGAAGCCATGCAAATCGGCGAAATCGCCCGCGACGTGGAGCTCGGTCACCTGGCGCTCGCCGCTCGGGAGGTCCTTGGTCCGCGCCATCCAGCCGTCGAGCAGCAGGTTGCTCGAATTGAGCTCCTGGCCAGCACGAATGAGGATGTCGTCGGCCGCTACCCGGCGAGTTTCCGTCACGGAATCACGGATTGCCCGCTCTTCCTCGGAGCTGATTGAGATACGCCGTCTCAGCTTCGTCAAATGCACACTGATCATTACGCGCCACTTCTTGCAACGGTACGCGCACTTTTGCGGTTAACCTAGGTTACAGGTGCGAAATCTTCGAAATTACCCCGTCTTTTCAGACACAAAGCTATGTCTGACTATAATGCAAGTGAATCCGGAAGCCGCAATCGCGTGCTACGCGAATGATGTCATTCGGGGGATGTCGCGTGCCTGCGTACCGGCTGTACCGGCTCGACGGAGCCGGAAAGATTACAAACGCGGAATGGATCGAGGCCGACGCCGACGAGGAGGCCCTCCATCATGCCAAGCTGATGCTCGACGGCACTCCAAGCTTCGAACTGTGGGAGCGAAAGCGGCTCGTCGCACGATTCCGCAATGGAATCCGTCTCGGCTAACGCTCAGCCCCGCTTCGCCCGGCTTCGTTCGAACGGGACGTCGTCCAGCTTGTGACGAAGCTCCTCGATCGTCGCTCCGTCCTTGTCGTCCTCACCGGAATATTTGGACTCCAGGTCCAGCTCCTCGGGCGTCTGCTCACGGAAGTAGGTGATCGTCAGCCGGCGTCCGAAGATCTCGTCGCCGCGGATCTTTAGCTCGGCCTGGTGATCGGCCGGCAGATTGTCGCGAATGGTCTCGAGGTACCGGATGAGATCCTCGAGCGACGTATATTCGCTGATGTCGATGAAATCCTTGACCCGTCTCGGCACTGGCTAAAGCTCTCAGTTTATTGGTTCTCGCGCACGACTCTGCGGCGTCAATCGGTTAGGCAGTAAGTCGCTGCCCCCGTTGAGGCAACGCCGCGCATCGCCAAAATTGTCCGGGTTTCGCGACGGGCCGCGACCATTAGGCGGCCAGCCGAGCCTCAGGCCGGTAGCGGCATCCTGAGCTCGAAGCGCAGACCGTCCGGCTCCAGCTCGACTTCGGTCTCGCCTTGTAGGTCATAGGGGAGCGACCGCCGCAGCAGTTCCATTCCGAAGCCCTCGCGGCCGTGCCTCCGGCCGTTCATTACGACCCCTTGCTCTTTCCACGACAGGGTCAGCTGGTCGGTTCCGTTTGCGCCCGCCTCGCGCGTCCAACGGACCAATATCTTCCCATTGCCGGAGCACAGTGCGCCGTGCTTGACCGCATTGGTCGTCAATTCGTGGATGGCGAGGCTCAATCTTTCCGCTGTCTTGGGCGGCAGTGAAATCTTGGGACCATCGATCTTCAACTGTTGTCCGTCGCGCGCAGCGTGGGCGACGAACTCGTCCTCAATCAACGAAGTGAGATCGACCTTGCCCTCGGCGCTCCGGGTGACCGCCGCCTGAACCCGGGAAAACGCATCGATCCGTCCCTGGAAGTGGGCCAGCATTTCTTCGGCGGTTGTCGTGTTCTCGGCCGTGCGGCGGGCGATCGCGCGCACAACCGCTAGCGTGTTGCGGACCCGGTGCTGGAGCTCGGCCAGCAACATCTGCGCATGCCGCTCGCTTCGGCGCAACGCTTCCTCGCCTTGCTTGCGCTTGTCGATGTCGCTGATGACGCTGAGGACACCCGTGACGTTTCCCGCCTCGTCGAACGTTGGCGCGGTGGCGACGTTGGTCCAAATTTTCCGGCCTTCGTCGTCGGTGAAGAGCATCTCCTGCCCGGGGAGGACGCTTTCGCCCCGCAGCGCCCGAGCACTGGGCCAATCCTTAGGTTTGAGAAGCCGTCCATCGTCGTCCCAAGCCTGCCATCGATCGCCGCGCTCCTGATCGCGCGACGGTACGGTCTCGTTTGGGAGAAAGCGACGGAACTCGGCGTTGGCGATGATTGCACGGCCATCGAGACCGAGCACGGCAAGCCCGGCGGGAACGCTTTCAAAGGCCGCGGCCAGGCGACCCTCGCTTTCGCGGAGTGAGTGCTCAACCAGCTTTGGTGCCGTGATATCGAGGGCAAGGACCCGAAGCCCGTTCTTATTGCCGTCGCTATCCCTCAGCTGCTCGGCGCGCATCAGGAACCATCGATGGGTGCCTCCGGGCGAACCCGCTAGTTCCTCTTCGATTGGCTCATCACTCGCAAGTGCCCGCCGCTTGAAAGCCTCCAGGCGCCGCGCATCCTCCGCCTCGAGCAATTCAGGATCGGTTTTGCCAATGATGTCGGATGGCTTGAAACCCTCGGCCGGGTTGGCAATCCAGGTATAACGAAGGTCGGTATCGCATTCGTAGAGCGCGATTTTGGATCCTTCGATTGCCAGCCTGAACCTCTCTTCGCTTTCGCGGAGCTCGTTCTGAACGATCCTTTGCTTGAGCAAGTCGGCGGCTTGCCTTGCGAGCAGATCAAGGTAGCGTAACTGGCGTTCGGACATGCGATGATCCGGTTCGCCCCAATGCGTCGACACCATCCCAATCGGCCTGCCCGAGCGCGACACCAACGGCGTTGATTGGGCCGAAAGTACGCCGTCCTCGACGTGCAGGCGTGTTGATTTGTCCGTGCCCGCCGGATCGAAGTTGAAATAGGTGCGCTCCCCGGAGCGCAGCGCCGCGCCGCAAGACGTGTTCGACCGGGCGTTGACACGGCAAAAATATTGCATCGTCTCTTCGCCGAAGCCGCGTGCAGCGAGGATGACAAGTTCATCAGTGTTCGGGTCGAGCATTTGTACCGACCCCGCTGATGCGTCGGTAATACTGATTGCCGCAGTGAGAATCTCTTCGTAAATCGTCTGAAGATCGTCTTCCGACGCGAGCCGCGATCCAAGGTCCTGGAGGATCTTTGTGTTTGCAAGCTCTTCATTGAGAGCAAGTTGAGCATGACGCAGGTCCGCAACCTCGTCCTCGGCATCGACCCGGCGGGTGACGTCCAGCCAGGACATGAAATGGTTGACCGTCTGCCCTTCATCGTCCTTGAAAGCGCTGATCAACACCGTGGCGATGAAGCGCGAGCCGTCCTTGCGGTACTGGACGGTCTCGATGATGTCGTCCTGGTCTGCGCGGATCGCCTCTTCGAATCGCGCCGCGTCCTTCGGGTCGGTGCCCGCCCCGTTCATGAAGTGCGGTTTCTGCCCCAGCACTTCATCCATGCTGTAACCGGACAGTTTCAGGAACGAGGGATTGGCGAAGACGATCGGATTGCCGGGAAGGGTCGGGTCCGTGAGCAGCATCGGCATGCGCGTCGCCCGCACTGCCTCGACGAAGACGCCCCCACGCTGCCGCAGGTTTTCGATCGCCGCTTCCGCGTCGTCCCGTGCTGCCGTGCCGGCCTTCGCTCGCTCAAAATTGTTCGGTGAGCAATCGCCGTCAGGCGTTGGCGTCCAGATGTCGTCCTTCATGGTCGAGATGCAGGTAATTGGCGTTGAACATCGCAGCGTCCATTAGGCGCTCCAGGTCCAGAATCCGAAGTTGTTTGCGCTCAAGCTCGATCATCCCGTCGC
>JAFBAM010000321.1 GCA_019247755.1 Sphingomonas sp. | reverse complement strand
AGGGCCTGTAGCTCAACGGTAGAGCCGGCCGCTCATAACGGCTAGGTTGTAGGTTCGAATCCTGCCGGGCCCACCGGTGTCGGGGAGTAGCGCAGTCTGGTAGCGCATCTGCTTTGGGAGCAGAGGGTCGCAGGTTCGAATCCTGTCTCCCCGACCATCGCCACGCACAGCCAATGATTGGCGCGCATGGCGATCGATCGACAGTCTATTTCTTCTTTACCGCCTTGTTTTCGGTCGTCACGTTCGCGTTCACGTTGACATCCGTCTCGCCGACCTTGTTCTGAATCTTGTCGCCGGTCTTCTGGACATCATTGCTGATGTCGCCCGCAACATTCTGAAGCGTGTTGCCGACATCGGCCGCGGCGTTTTCAGCGACATCGCTGTTGTAGGTGACGCTGGCCGTGCCGTTGGCGTCGTCCTTGCTGACCTGGCAGGCGCCGAGCAGCACGAATGGAATGACGGCGAGTGCAATGCGCATGAGTGCTTCCTCCTTGTTTGGAGGGCTCAACGCCGCTTCGGCTGTTTCGGTTGCGATTCGATTCCGCCGGAAAGAGTCGCGAGCACGGTCGTCCAGGCGGCGACGTTCTGGCGGAGCTGCGCGGGATCGATCTTGTCGAGCGTGTCGTCGGGCGTGTGATGATAGTCGAAGTAGCGCGTGCCATCCTGATTGAGCGAGATCCACGGCGCGCCGGCCTTGATCGTCTCTTCGACGTCGGTGCCGTCGGCATCGCCCTTGTCATTCTTGGTGATGCCTAGCGGCGCAAGGCCGGCAGTCAGCTGCGCATGAATGGCCGGATCGCTCTTCATGTAGGCTGAGCTGAAACGCCACACGCGGTCGGCACCGAAGTCGCTTTCGCCAGCGATGGCGTAACGCTCCTTGCCGTGCGCCTCGGCATAAGCCTTGCCACCGAAGCCGCCGGGCTCCTCGGCGCCGAACCAGACCACGCGAATGGTCCGCAGCGGCCTACCGGCGTCCATGATGTGCTTGGCGGCTGCCGTCGTAATTGCAACGCCAGAAGCGTCGTCGATGGCGCCGGTAGCGAGATCCCAGCTATCGAGGTGACCGCCGACGAGGAGGATCGGCGCACTGGGATCGCGTCCGGGCACTTCTGCGATAACGTTGCCAGACTGAGCGCCGTCGCGTTTTTCACTCACCAGCGTCAGGTGCATCGTCACCGGCTGGCCGCGTTTCAGGATGCGGACCAACTGCTCGGCATCCGGAACGGGGAGGGCGCCCGCCGGGATCGGTGCCGCGCCGTCAGTGAAATATTGAACGCCGGTGTGCGGGTTGCGGTGATGGTCAGTACCGATCGAGCGAATGACGATGCCGATCGCGCCCTTCAGCGAGGCGATGGTCGGGCCCTGCCGCCGCGGCGCGCCGAACTGGCCGTAACCGGAGCCGTCCTGCGCAGGCATCATGTGATGGTCGATGAAGACGATCTTGCCTTTGACCGCGCTGTCGGGCGCGAGGCGAAGCGCATCGACGCTGTCGAAATAGAGGACCTGGCCGGTGATTCCGTTCGGACCGGTCGAACCGCTGTAACCCAGTGCGGCGACCGCCAGCTTCTGCGGAAAGGGGGAGACGATCTCGGCGCTCTCGGCGCCACGGGTCCAGACTGGCATGGTGAAGGGCTCGACGTGGACATTGGCGAAGCCCATCGCCTTGAGTTTCTGCACCGCCCAGTCGCGGGCACGAGCCTCGGCATCCGTCGCGGCGAGCCGCTGGCCGACTTCGGTCGTGAGGCCCTCGACGACCTCCCAGGCGTAATGGTCGTTATCGAGCGCATTGTCGCGGAGCGCGGCGACCTTGGGATCGACGGCGACCGGCGGCGGAAGCGTCGTAATCGACGTTTGCGAAAGGGCAGGGGCCGCGGCGGTGAGCAACAAAGCTGCAAGAACGGTTCTTTTCATGCTGAAACGCCTAAGGAGGGAAGGAAGCCAAGTCACGAGCGCCAATCGATTAAATTTGGCGCTTGGTCGATCAGAGCAACCGCATTTGTGCGCCCTCGGGCGGGCGGAACAGGTCGGTGCGCAGCGGGAACTTGGCCTGCTGAAGCCCATAGCGCTTGCAGGCTTTCTCGAATCGCGTGCGGAGAAGGTCAGCCCAAGGGCCCTGGCCGCGCATCCGGCTGAAGAAATTGGGATCGTTGTCCCGCCCGCCGCGAAGCGACTGGATCGTCGCCATCACCTTCGTCGCGCGGTCGGGATAATGTTCGTCGAGCCATGCGCGGAAGAGGGGCGCGACCTCGTGAGGCAGGCGGACAGGCAAATAGAAACCACCTGGCGCGCCGGCCTCGACCGCCGCCTCGACGATATGCTCGAGCTCATGGTCGGTGACTTGCGGCACCACGGGAGCGATGGCGACGTAGCAGGGGATGCCGGCCTCGTTCAGCGCCTTCATCGCGGCGAGGCGCTTGCGGGGCTGTGGAGCGCGCGGCTCCAAGGTCCGGGCGATCTTCGGATCGAGCGACGTTACCGACAATGCCACCGAGGCGAGGCGAAGGTCTGCGGCCTGCTTAATCAGATCGATATC